>CACYEO010000092.1 GCA_902773475.1 uncultured bacterium
CGGGGCGCGTGCCACGCGCGACACCGCCGAGGATGCTGTCGCGGCCGTGCGCAAATATCTCGCCGAAGATGCAATTGCGCGCGCCGCCCGCGTCGCGGTTTTCGAATCCGCCGGGGCGGACGCGAAAGGAGGCGTCTCGTGACGGGCGGTTTCGGATTCGCTTTTCCATGGGCGTGGCTTGCCGCCGTCCCGGCTGCGGCCGCGTCTTTTGCGATGTTCCGGCGCGCACGGCGCGGCGGCGTGAAATTTTCCGCGTTCTCTTCGCTCCCTCCCCCGCCGCGCAACTGGCGCACCGCTCTGTCGGCCGCAGCTCCGGTTCTTTTTTCGGCCGGGCTGCTGTGCCTCGCCGCCGCCGCGGCGCGTCCGCGCACTCCCGGAGCGCGCGAATGGCGGCGCGAAAACGCCGTCGCCGTCGAAATGGTCGTGGACGTTTCCGGTTCGATGCTCAATCAGGACATGGCGCCGGGGAAAACACGCCTCGATGTCGTAAAGAAGACCTTTTCGGATTTTGTCAGGCGCCGGCCCGCGGATTTGATAGGTCTTGTCACTTTCGCCGGATATACGAAAACCGCAGTTCCGCTCACCGCCGACCATGCCGCGCTTGTGAAAATGCTCGAAGGCGTGCGCATCCCGGATGCGCGCCGCTTCCGCGACCGCGCGGAGCTCTTCCGCCAGGATCAGCTTATGACCGCGCTCGGCGACGGAATAATCCGCGCGCTCGACCGTTTGCGCGGCGCCGAGCCGGAATCGCGCGTAATCATGCTCCTTTCCGACGGCGCCGGAAACGCCGGCGTCGTTTCGCCGGAAGACGCGGCGGAGGCCGCGCGCGAGGCGGGCGTGAAAATCTACGCCATCGGCGCAGGACGCGCCGGAGACGCCTTCGACGAACGCCAGCTGCGCGCGATTGCGGATCGCACCGGCGGCCGGTACTTCGAAGCTCTCGACAGCAAAGGCCTCGAAGCGGCCGTGGACGAAATCGACAAACTTGAGAAAACCGATGTCGAAAGCACGGTCGAGATCCGCTGGAACGAGCATTTCCCCGTATTCCTCTTCGCCGGTCTCGCTCTCGCGGCTGCTGGCGCGCTCGCCGGCGTGTGTTCTTCGGGAAGGGTCGCCTGAACATGAATGATTCTTTCCTCCATTTCGTCCATCCGTGGGTTCTGCTGCTTGTCCCGGGCGCTTTCGCTTTCGCCGCGCTTTGCTTTTTTGTTTCGGCGCGCAGGGCGCGCAATCTCGCCAAGTTCGCGCCGCCTGCGCTTGCATCCCGCCTTCTCCCCCGCAAAACCGCCCGCGGTCCCGTCCAGATCGTTTCGCTGTGCGCCGGACTGGCCCTGTGCGCGATAGCCGCTGCAAGGCCGCAGTGGGGCATGTCCGGCGATTCGCGCGTTTCGCAATCGCGGAATGTCGCGATACTGCTCGACGTCTCGCGCTCGATGCTCGCCAAGGATGTCCGTCCGGACAGGCTCGAGCGCGCGAAATCCTGGATTTCGGATTTCGTTTCGGCGACCGGCGAGGACCGCCTTGCTCTGATTGCATTTCGCGGGGCGCCTGTTCTTCTGTGCCCTCTTACTTCCGACCGGCGCTTTTTCGCCGAAACCCTTTCCGGATCTGATGAATCTTCCGCGCCTCCCGGTGAAACCGATCTGGCGGCGGCTGTCGGCGCCGCGCTTGAAACGCTTGCGTCCGAAAACGCCGCGCCGGGCGCCGTCCTTGTTTTCTCCGACGGCGGCGATTTCCGCGGAACGGAGGCTTGCGAAAAGGCGGCCGAAGAAGCCCGCAAACAGGGAGTTCCCGTTTTCGCAGTCGGCATCGGCTCCGCCGAAGGCGCGACCGTCGTTTCGCACGACGGCCGCGATGTGGTGAAAGACAAGGACGGCAATCCTGTCGTGGTGAAACTCGAAGGCGAACGCCTTGCTTCGATCGCCCGCACGTCCGGCGGAAAATATTTTCCGTTCGGGACGGCCGTGGCCACGGCAGAAACATGGCAGGGCGTGTATGCGGACATCGACGCCCGCAGCCGCCGGCGCGAGGAAGAACGCTCCGAAACGCGCCGGCGCGACCGCTATGCGCTTTTCCTCGTTCCGGGCATCCTGCTGCTCGCCTTCGCCGGGATGCTCTCGCGCGGGCGTTTCGCCGCGCGTCGTCCGCGCGCCGCGTCGTCCGCCGCGCTTTTCGCGCTGGCGCTGTTTGTGTCGAATGCCGCCCCTGCCGCCGTGGACCCGAATGTCTGGAACGCCGCGCTCTCCGCCTACCGCAACGGCTCCCCCGAGCGCGTTGGCGGCATCCTTGCCGAAACGGACGAAACCCCGGAAACCGCTTCGCTCCGCGCGGCCGCGCTTCTCGCTTGCACCAATGCGACCGAAGCCGCCCCTACGCTTGAAAAGGAACGCGACCGTCTCCGCGCTGCCGCCCGGCAGTTCAGATACGCCGCGCTGAAGGAACGCGACCCTTCGCTGCGGGCGGTCCGCGAGGCGGGCTTCCGCGCCGCCGCCGCTCCGCTTCCGGGCATCCGCCGCGAGCTGTTTCTTTCCAGCCTCTACGCAAAGGCGGATGCCGCGCGCAATCCGCAGGATCCTCCGGTCCAGCCTCCGGAGCGCTTTGCGGAAATGCAGAAATCTTTGAACGCAATCCTCTCCACAAATGTTTTCGCCGACGTTTCCGCGCCTGTCCCGGAGCGCATCGCCGATTCTGCAAAAGCCGCAAGGACGGTGCGGGAAGAAGTTTTCGAAAAAATGCTTCTTCTTGAACGCGACACGGCGGAAACGATAGAGCAGATTGCACCGACAAACCGGCCTGCGGGATTCGCGCAATATACAAACATGCTCGCGGTCGTGCGCGACATGTCGCTTTCAACGGCGGACGCGCTCGACGATTTCGCGCCGGACGCGACGGAATCCCTTCGCAGTCTCGAGCAGAATCTGCATGGAATGCGCATAGGCATGATGTCGCCGCCTGAAGTCTTGCGCGAGGGTGCGCGCGCCCAGACGAACAAGATTCAGCGCCTGCCGGAAAACAATCTCCGCGACTGGCAGAACGAAGCCGCTTTCCTCTCTTATCGCTTCAAGGAAACTTTCAAGGAATGGGCGTCGAACGAACTCGCCCGCGCATCTGCGCAGCCTTCAGCGGCGCCGCACGATGCGCATTCGCAAGGCGCGCTCAACCCCTCCAACATTCAAGAGATCGTCCGGCTCTCCGAAGATCTTCAGAAACGGCAGGAAAAGCTCGTAGGCCGCTATTCCGAAAAAGAGGCGCGCGAATCCGCGGACGTCTTCGAGCATATAAGTTCGCTCCTGCCCAAGTCCGCCCCTCCCCCGCCGCAGAATTCCTCTGGACAGGATCGGAACTCTGGACGGCAGAACGGCGGCAACGGCAAAAATTCCCAGGCCGGGAACAAGGATAAAGAGAATGCTGGCGACAAGGATGGGGACTCCGGTGAAGACCGTGAAGACCGTGACGGAAAGCCTGAATCCAGACAGGATGGCGGCAAAGAGAATAAAGACCGGACCAAAGCCGTCAAAACGGTGGAAGGCAAGGAAGACAAGACATCCGACAGGGTGAAAGAACTAATGCGCCGCGTATCAGAACGCGAAGGCGATTTTGAAAAAGAGCGCAAAGCGCTCATTCGTGCCGGTGTCGCCGATCCGGGAATCGATCTTTGATCGCGCACGTCGCGGTTTATGGCATAATTCATTTGTTGATTGCGCCATAGCTGCGCATACGGGTGATGGCATCTTCTTCTTGCAGGATGCCCCCCCCCTCTTCCTGTCCCCCTCCCACTTGTTGTCGTACGCTTGTTGTCCCCCTATCCCCAACCACTCCTACATTCCTTTCCCCACTTGTTGTCGTACGCTTGTTGTCTCCCTATCCCCAACCACTCCTACATTCCTTTCCCCACTTGTTGTCGTACGCTTGTTGTCTCCCTGTCCCCATCCACTCCTACATCCCCTTCTCCACTTGTTGTCGTACGCTTGTTGTCCCCCTATCCCCATCCATTCCTACATCCCCTTCCCTACTTGTTGTCGTACGCTTGTTGTCTCCCTATCCCCCATCCACTCCTACATCCCCCCTCCCCACTTGTTGTCGTATGCTTGTTGTCCCCCTATCCCCAACCACTCCTACATCCCCTTCCCCACTTGTTGTCGTACGCTTGATGTCCCCCTATCCCCCATCCACTCTTACATCCCCCCTCCCCCTTGTTGTTGTATGCTTGTTGTCCCCTTCCGCATCCAACAAGTTTTTACATTGATTTTCCCTAAAAACCATTAGGATATTGCACGGGACAACCCTGGGCAATTGATTTCATGCGCTTCCGATACTGCGGCGCAGTGTCGGCAATGGGCATCGAATCCCAGAACATCGTCGGCTATCAAACAAAAGCCGTAAGACAAGATCTTTCACAACAAGTCTGCACATTCGATCAAATCGGTGTTGAAGGAGGTGCGCTTGATATTCAAAAACTTATTCCAGTTGATGGAGAGGGTGACTATGTCGGAGAGGGAGATATAAACATACAGTTCAAGAGTTCACTTGGTGTCCTTGAGGCGGCATACGCTTATTATGGACCAAAAGAACTTAACAAAAAACAGACTGAAGCAGGGTGGTATGATGAAGATACAGAAGAACTTGTAGAATTTACATTCAATTCAGGGGAAGGTTTTCAGATTGACGCAGGATCATCTTGTTATTTCTTGTATTCAGGTGAGGTGAATAGGGCAGAGACATATGTGCCTTTCCGCAGAGACTTGTCTATGCAAGGAAACATCCGTCCAACCTCAATTGACATACAAGAGATAATCCCTGTTGATGATGAACACAACTACATAGGTGAAGGTGAAATCAATATTCAATTTGCATCACCACTTGGTATTCTTGAGGCGGCGTACGCCTATTATGGACCAAAAGAACTCAGCAAGAAACAGACAGAAGCTGGATGGTACGATGAAGATACTGAAGAACTCGCAGAATACACCTTCGCTGCTGGTGAGGGATTTAAAATTGATGCTGCAACTGCTGGTTTTCTCCGCTTCCCTGAACTCTAAAACGATTTTGTGTGGGGCATAGTGTGCCACGCAGAAACTAAAAAGGAAAAAGAAAATGAAGAAGTTGATGTTTATGCTCGGCACTGTCGCTGTTGCGGCTTGTGCGCAGGCTGCATCCGTGTATTGGACATGCACATACGTTGCAAAGGGAGCAGAGAACTATGTCGACAACGGTCTCGCATTTTTCGTGAATGCGTCAACATTGTCGCAGGCTGATATGCTCGCTCTCAACGGCAAAGGCGCAGACGCAATCAGTTCGGCATTGAGTGGATTTTATTCTTACTCTGGAGGTGCCGACGGCAAGTATTCTGTTGCAAAGGATGCCGCTGTGGCAAATGCTACATTGGGACTTGCAGATGCTACCGCATCTCAAGCCTACCTCGTAATCTTTGATACAGCTACGATTACAGATGCTTCAAAGTTTTATGTCACAGATGTTGAAAGTTTCAATACTCTGTCTGGGACAGAGACAAAAGCAGTAAAGTGGGGCGATCAGGAAGATCGTTCCTCTGCTGCTGGCGCATGGTCGTCTGTCAAAGCAGCCGATCCGGAGCCGCCGATTGACTCGCCCGAGCCGACAAGTGGCCTGCTGATGCTCATCGGAGCCGCCGGCCTTGCCCTCCGCCGCAAACGCGCGTAATCACATTTCGCGACAACCACAAGAACCCGTCCTTCCGGACGGGTTCTTCTTTTTAAGGTCAAATAGCCTCAAAAAGTGTTCAGGAAAATCCGGAATTAAGGTCAGACCTTAATTCCGCAATTTTCTGAACACTTTTGCACCCAATTCTGCTACACTGCAAGCATGTCTGCTTCCAACACCAGGATCCGTTCATACGGCACATGCCATCACCTTATAAGCCGTATCGCCCACAGGGTTTATTTTATGACAGAGGAAGTCCGCACAAACTTTCTCGGCATGATTCTGCACACTGCCGATTTTTGCGGAATCAAACTTCTGTCATGGTGCATAATGGCAAATCATTTCCATATTCTTGCATATCTTCCCGAGCCGGAGCCGATCGACGAAAATGAAATTCTCCGCAGATTTGCCGTTCTCAAAGGAGGAGAAAGACTGATTGCACTGAAAAAACGACTTTCAGCAATACGATCCATAGATGGAGATTGTTCAGAAAAAGCCAACGAGATTCTTACGTCAATCAAGGCAAGAATGTATGATATCGGCGTATTCATGAAAATCGTCAAACAGTGGCTGACCCAAGAATACAACCTGCGGTATGCCCACAGGGGAACGCTTTGGGAAAGTGTATACAAAGATGTCCTGGTGGAAACAAATGCGCAAGAATTGGCGAAGCGCGCAGGATACATACATTTGAATCCAATCCGGGCAGCCATAACACCTGACTTTGCAGGATATCCATGGAGCAGTTATTCCGCCCTCTGCCGCGATGATGGTACGGCATTGGCCGGTATGCGGTTTATTTACGGAGAAGAAGCCTCTCTTGAAGAAATCAAAGAGGCACATGGTGATTTGATGTCTGCACTCCTTGAAAAAGAAAAGTTCGAAAGAGCACTGGATATCGGCCGCAAGCGGAGCGCCGGATATGACGTTCCTGCCGATCCATTGACTGACGAAGCGCTGATTGTGCAGGCAGACGCGCACATGAAACGTGTTATGGAAGAATCTGTTCAGAAGGAGATTATAAAAAAGATTGTGGGACGGCCAAAAGGATTGAATGTCGAAACGATGCGTCAGATTGCAAGTCTCTTGCGCATCGATCCAACTATGAAAAAGAAAGCTATAGCCGAGGTGGCCGGAATTTCACGCACATCGGTATATTCGTATCTCAGCCGGATAAAAGATGCGAATA
>CACYEO010000093.1 GCA_902773475.1 uncultured bacterium
AGAACTGGTACTGCACGCTGAAGACCAGTCCTGAGCCGACGCCGAGGTTTTTGGTGGAGCCGCTGCGGTAGAATTTGTCTTTGTCTCCCGTCTGGACGAATGCTGCGACGAGCGTCAGCGAGTCGTCGACAAACCATGCGACATGTCCGTCCCAGTAATCGTGGTTGCGTATTCCGTCGCCGACGCGTGCACCCTGCTTGTATTCAATGCCTATCGCGACGTTCTTCGCGGGCAGAACGTCGATGTTGCCGAAAAACGCGGTGCCGTAGTCGTTGTGTCCGACGACGCCGTTTACCACTTCGTCAGTGAAGAGGACGCCTGCCGAGAGGAGCACCGGAACAGGAGTCTGCTTTACCAGTTTGCTGGCGACGGCGTATGCGTCGAAACCGTCATGGTCGAGCTTGAGCGCTTTGACAGTCGCCGAATCGGTGT
The DNA here is from genome assembly GCA_902773475.1 of uncultured bacterium. Taxonomy (GTDB): domain Bacteria; phylum Verrucomicrobiota; class Kiritimatiellia; order RFP12; family UBA1067; genus CADCBS01. The sequence goes on from CACYEO010000093.1 coordinate 433, forward strand.
ACTTGTAGACGCCGCCGACGGCTATCGCGGGCACCCACGGGGAGTCGAACGCGTTTTCGTCGAGAAGACGGAACTTTGCCCCGAGGTTGTACTTGTTGATCGACTTGTCGCCGTACTTTCTCGCGTTGACGAGTTCGTAGCCGGCCGAAAGTTCAAGACGCTTTGCGACTGTGAATGCGGCGCCGAAGGCTCCCCAGTTGATGTCCGCGTCGTTCAGGTTCACGTACCATGCGCCGGCCTGCGGCTTCGAAACGATGTCGTTGAGCGAGTTGGTGTCTCCGCCGTCCCATGGTCGCCCCGCCGTGTATGCGAGAGGGTTGAAGGCAATGCCTCCTGCGCCCTGCAGGTTGTTGAGCGGGACTCCGCCGTAGGCGGTTCCAATTGCCGCGGCCGCGAAGGACAGAGCTGCCGCGACGCGGAGTAATTTGACGTTTTTTACCGTGTTGTAGTTCATTGTTCGGTTCCTTTCTTCGGGGGCGCTCCCCCGTGTTGTGTTTTTTTCTTTCGTTCAGATGGACTCGAACGCACGTTCGAGTTCGGAGATTATGTCGTCGATATGCTCAAGGCCTATCGAGAGCCGGATTAGTTCCGGCAGGACTCCGCCTTTCTTCAGGTCTTCGTCGGAGAGCTGCGAGTGGGTCGTCGAGGCCGGATGTATCACGAGGCTTTTCGCGTCGCCGACGTTGGCGAGGAGCGAGAATATCTCGCCGTTGAGCGCGTCGGCGAAACATCGGGCTTTTTCCGCGCCGCCCTTGACGCCGAAGACGACCATTCCGCCCGCGCCGTCCGGGAGGTACTTTTTCGCAAGATCGGGCTGCGAAAGCGAAGGATACCTCACCCACGCGACCTTCGGATGCTTTTCCAGCCATTTCGCGACGGCGAGCGCGTTTTCGCTGTGCCGCGCGATACGGAGCGGAAGGGACTCCACTCCTTGTAGGAAAATCCACGCCGCGTCCGGCGCGAGCGTCGGCCCCTGGTTGCGGATGCCCACGGTGAGAAGCCTGATCGAAAATGCGATCGGTTTGAGCGGCTCCGGCAGGTCGTGCGCAAAGCGGAGCCCGTGGTATCCCGGGTCGGGTTCGTTGTAGAGCGCGAACTTGGGATCCGACCAGTCAAAGCCGCCTTTTTCCACGACAACCCCGCCTATCCCGGCGCCGTGGCCGCCGATCCATTTCGAGAGCGAATGGATTACGAAGTCCGCGCCGTGGTCCAATGCCCTCAAAAGCGGCGGCGGCGTGAATGTGGCGTCGACCACAAGCGGGAGCCTGTGCCTGTGTGCGATTTCCGCGTACTTTTCGATGTCCGCGATTTCAAGTGCGGGGTTGCCGACCGCCTCGATAAAGAGAAGCCTAGTCTTCCCGTTGATCGCGGCCTCGACGGCCCCAAAGTCGTTGACTGGCGTGAAGTTCGCCTTTATGCCGGCGTTCGGCAGGATTGCGTCGAACTGGCTGAACGTTCCGCCGTAGAGATTCGACGCCGCGACTATTTCGTCGCCGGCGCGGGCGATGTTCGCAATTGTGAAGAAAATCGCCGCCGTTCCGGACGAGAGCGTCTGCGCCGCCGCACCGCCTTCGAGCGCCGCGATGCGTCTGGCGAGAACGTCGTTTGTGGGGTTCATCAGACGGGCGTAGATGTTCCCGAGTTCCTTCAGGGCGAAGAGATCCGCCCCGTGCTTCGAGTCGCGGAAGTTGTATGCCGTGGTTCTGTACACCGGCACCGCTCTCGCGAGCGTTGCCGGGTCTCCGTGCGCGTCCTGCCCTGCGTGGACGGCGAGCGTTTCGATGCGGTAGTTTTTCTTTTCCATGTCCGTCTTCCTCCTTTTGTCGGCGACGGCGGAAAGTGTAGCACCTTGGAGCAGTGAAAGGGTAATCGGAATTTACGGCTATATGCGATAGGATATTCCTATTGGTCCGGCTGCATATTTCAAGCCGGCGGTATAGGCTTGGCCATACGCACGCCCGCGCTTGGCCGGTTTCCCGGCAAAGTCGGGGAATTTCGAGACTGGAAGATTCAGTCTGGAAAGTTCGTTCTCCGTCAGGTAGTTCTTCGCAATGCGCACATCGTCGCGCGTTACGTAATCACCTTTGAACGTAAGCATCCCGACATTC
>CACYEO010000094.1 GCA_902773475.1 uncultured bacterium
CCCACGCGCCTCGTGAACGGGCCGAGCGGGGCGTGGGACTGGGAAGGCGGCGAGACGCTCCCGAAGGGCTGGGGCCGCAGAGTCGGCACGAAGCACAAGCCCGAGGGCGAATGCGAAGCCGCCGACACGGTCGACTACCACCTCTATCGCGGGCCGGGAATGCTCAAGGTCAATCCCCGCCGCATTTCGTTCCTCGGCGAGTTCGGCGGCCTCGGGCACCCCGTGAAAGGCCATCTCTGGAAAGAGCCGAAGGACGGAAATGGCAACTGGGGCTACGGCGGCATCAAGGATACCGGGACCCGCGAGGGGCTTGAAAAGACGTACCTCGGCCTTATGGACAAGCTCGAAGGACTCGCCGTAAAAGGGCTCGGCGGCTCGATCTACACGCAGACCACGGACGTGGAAGTCGAAATAAACGGCATTCTCACGTACGACAGAAAAGTTCTCAAGTTCAACCCTGAAGTTCTCAGGAAACGTCACGAACAGATAATCCGCAAAGCGGAAAAGGAGGCCGGAAAATGAACAAACTCGCGATAATCGCGCTCGCCGGAGCGCTCGCCGGATGCACGGCGGCCGACAAAGCCGGAGTCGTGGAAAAGAAGCCATTCGGAACAACCAAGTACGGCGAAAAGGCCACGCTCTACAAACTTGCCGGAAAAGACGGCCTTGAAATGGAAGTGACGGACGACGGCGGCAAGATCGTGCGCCTGCTTGTTCCTGACGCAAAGGGCGAAAAGATCGATGTCACGATAGGCTTCGACTCGCCCGCCGGCTGGGAAAAGACCGACGCCTACTTCGGCGCAATCATCGGCCGCTACGGAAACCGCATCGCCGAGGGCAAGTTCACGCTCGACGGCAAAGACTGCAAGGTGCCTGTGAACGACAAGGCGCACGCCGCCGCGCTCCACGGCGGCGACCGCGGCTGGGACGCATACGTCTGGAAGGCCGAAACATTCACAAAGGGCGATGACGTCGGCATCGTCTTCACGAAAGACTTCCCCGACGGCGAACAGGGCTTCCCCGGCGCGGTCAAGGCGAAGGTGACGTACACGATCGCCCCCGGAAACGTCTGGCGCATCGAGTACGAGGCGACTACCGACAAGCCCACGCCCCTCAACCTCACGCAGCACGTCTACTTCAACATGAACGGCGAAGGCACGATTCTCGACCAGGAGCTTATGATAGCGGCGTCCAAGTATCTGCCCGTCGACAAAAACCTCGCCCCCGCCGGCGCTCCCGCGTCCGTCGAAGGCACGCCCTTCGACTTCCGCACGTTCCACAAAGTGGGCGAGCGCATCGACGCTCCCGACACCGTCCTCCAGTACGGCCCCGGCTACGACCACAACTGGTGCCTCGACGGAGAAGGCTTCCGCAAGGCGGCCGAATTCCGCGGCAAGGCCCGCGCCGTCGAAGTGTGGACCGACCAGCCGGGCATCCAGTTCTACGCGGGCAACTTCATAGACAATACGTGGAAGATGAAAGACGGCAAGCCCATGTGCCGCCGCGGCTGGCTCGCGCTTGAAACCCAGCACTACCCGGACTCGCCTAACCGCCCCGGCTTCCCGTCCACGATCCTCCGCCCGGGCGAAACGTACAAGACGAAAACGGAATACCGTTTCAAGGCTCTATGACGGTGAACGGATTCGATTCTATCGAAGACGCGAGGGACTACTTCTCAGGCGACAGGTTCGCCGGAGAAAACGGAATAACCCTCGAAGAACTCGACGGCTCGCACTCTGTTGCGAGCCTCGAACTTTCCGCCCGCCACAAAAACGCCTTCGGCGGAGTGATGGGCGGAGCGATTTTCACGCTCGCGGATTTCGCGTTCGCCGCGCTCACTAACGGACGCGGACGCGTGACGGTCGCGCAGCAGGTGTCGATAAACTACCTGTCGCAGCCGAAAGGCGCCAGGCTCGTGGCGACGGCCCGATACAGGAAAGACGGCAGGACCTCCTGCGTGGTGAACGTGGACGTGGCAGACGACACCGGACGCGACGTCGCGCAGTTCACCGGCACCGGATTCAAGCTTGGATGAGAATAGGCAATAGGCAATAGGGAATAGGCAGTAGGAAGAAGGCAATAGGAAGTAGATATTAGGCAATAGGCAGTAGGAAGAAGGAAGAAGGCAATAGGAAATAGGAAATAGAGGATAAGAAGAAGACATGGAACATGCGGTCAAATCGTACCGGGATCTCGTGGCTTGGCAGAGGTCAAGGGAGCTGGTAGGAGAAGTATATCTGCTGACGGCGGCATTTCCCGACGGCGAGAGGTTCGGCCTCGTCAGCCAGATGAACCGGGCGGCGGTATCAATACCATCGAATATCGCGGAGGGGTATGGACGATCAATGACGCAGGACTACCTTCATTTCCTGCGAATTGCGCGTGGAAGCGCGTACGAACTGGAGACGCAGCTAATCCTCGCAGAAGATCTCGGCCTGTGCAAACTGGGGGCGACGTCAAACGCCGCAGGAATGCTTCAAGAGGTAATCCGTGTCCTGCAGGGACTCATCGCGACACTGGAGAGAAAAGCAGGCAAGTAAAATTTCCGCCCCTATTCCCCACCACTATTCCCCATTCCCTATTCCCCATTGCCTATTCCCTATTCCCTATTCCCTATTCCCCATTGCCTACTCACTATTGCCCATTGCCTATTCCCTATTGCCTACTCACTATTCCCTATTGCCTGTGATTGATTCCTTGACCTCCAGTCAAGGAATCAATCACAAGCTTTCGAGCAGCTCGTTCCACTGCCCCAGGACTATTTCGCGCGAATAGCGCGTAGCCACGAATTCGGCGGCGGCCCCGCCCAGACGCGCGCGCAGAGCCGCACCATCCATCATCCTGCCCAGAGCGTCTGCAAACGCATGGGGATTCGCCTGTGAGAGAATCCCGTTCAAACCGTCGCGGACAAGGCCGTCCACGCCGGGGACGCCTCGGCATCCGACGACTGGCTTTCCCGCCGCCATCCCCTCGACAAGCGTCATCGGCAGGCCTTCGCTCGCGCTCGGGAAAGCGATAAACGCGGCGCGGGAAATGTATTCGGAAAGATTCTTCACGTAACCGGGAAACTCCGTTTTCCCGGGGGCGAGCTTTTCCGCGAACGCCTCTATCCGCGCCCGGATCTTCTTCTTTCCGTCCCCGCACACGGCGAGCCGCCAGCCCGGCCTGTCCTTCGCCGCGATCGCGAACGCACGCACGAGAAGATCGATCCGCTTGCTTTTGGAAAACGCCGCAGGATACAGAACCAGATTCTCCGCGCCGCCCTCCGGCGCCGCGGGTATCCGGCCGGGAAGGGCGTTGCCTATCGCGACTACGGTCTTGGACGCGCGGATGCGCGCCGATTCGCGAAGCGGCTCTATGAACGACGGCTGCAGCACCTGCACGGCTTCGACAAGCGCTACGGCTTCGCGTATGGCGGCGTTGCGCACCGGATGCCGCCATTTGAACATCGTCGGCGGATACGTGTGGCACTGGTGGACTACAGGCCACGGAAAGCGGACGAGCCCGCGGCGGCGCATCCCGGCGGCGAGCGCGAGCGTTTCGTTCGTCCCTGCGGAAATCACCGCGTCCGGCTGCAGGGAGTTTATGTCGTCGAACGCGTCGCCCGTCCCCGTGCGCACCACGCGGACCGCAGCCGGGGGAGGGAACGAAAGCGGCTCGTCCACGCTCTGGCACGTGGCGAGATGCGTTTCATGCCCGTCCGCGGCGAGAAGCGCGGCCGTGTCCGAGACGGCGGCTTCGGCGCCGCGTCCCGCGCGCATGTAGTCTTTGAAAAAAACTATGTTCATGGGACGGCCGCCGGTCGGGGCGTCATTTGCCGGACGTTTGCGCGGGCTTGGAGACGGTCTCCACCGCGTCGGCCGCTATCTGGCGCGCGAGATCCAGCGCCAGGCGCTCCGTCGCGTTGCGCTCGCCCGTCAGAAGATCGTGCCCGGCGGAGAATGTCGTCTCTGCCGTGTAGCGCCTGTTGTCCGCAAGGACCGTTCCCGCGGTCTTGTCCACGAACGACACTTCGGCGTACACGGCCATCCTGTATTCGGAAGCGCGCATGCCGTAGTTTCTGTCGTATGCGAGCGGCGTGCGGTCCGTGCGTTTCAGAACGCCCTGCACTTCGATCGCCGCGTCGCCCTGCCTGCGGATCTTGAACGTCCCTTCGCGCTGGAATTCGCGCAGCGTCTGGCGCGTCACCGCCGCGCCGAGCCCCGGCACGGCGGTCTCGTTCATGAATTCCGGAACCGCGACCGTGCGTTTGTCTTCCGGCACGGACGGGGTCCAGCGGTACGATGCGCAGCCCGCGCAGAGCGCGGCGGAGAGCGCGGCGGAGAAAAAGCGCGCTTTGACGTTCATGGCAGTATCACTTCCTGAGCGGCGCGGCGCCGCCCTTTATCGCTTCGATCCGCGCGCGCGCGGCGGCCGCGCGCTCCGAACCGGGATATTGTTCAATGTATCTTTCGTAGGCGGCGATCGCGGCGCCGGGCTTGCGCTGGCGCGTGTCGTAGAAAACCGTGTCGTTCCACGCGGCCTCCTCGACCGCCTTCTCGCATTCTTCGATCCACGAACGCACTTCCGCCGCGCGCGGATTCGCGGGATACGTTTCCGCAACGCGCTTGAAGGCGTTCACCGCCGCGACCTTGCGCGCCCTGTTGGAGGGATGCTTGCGCACGAGTTCCATCAGTATCTCGACTCGCAGGAACGCGGCCTTTTCGGCGGCCTCCGTGCCGGGGAAGCGGTTGCACAGCCCCTCGTACGCGAGCGCCGCCTCTTCCAGTTCGCCGTATTCGCGGCGCAGCTCGCCCACGCGCATCATCGCGGCGGGGACGTGCGGCGCGCCGGGCGCGTAGCGTATCACGCGCTCGAACTTGCGGCGGATCGACCGCTGGCTCGTCCATGTGAAGGAGAAGAAGCCTTTCGACTTCTGCTCCTCGTTCATCATTTCGGCGATTTTGTACTGGATCGACACGACATCGGCGTACTTGCACAGTCCGGGATAGAAGCGCAGCAGATAGTCGTATTCCTCGAACGCCTCGTAGATGTCGTCCAGCTGCGTCACCCACAGGCTGCCTATCGCCTCCTGGGAAAGCGCCGCCTCGAACGTTTCCGGCCACTCGCGCACGAGCGCCTCGTACGCCTTGCGCGCCGCGTTGTATTTGCCGTCGCGCGCAAGGGTGCGCGCGTATTCGAACTGCTCCGCCGGCGTCTGGCGCTTCACGGAAAACCAGAACGACGGCTTCTTCTGCTCGACGTTCCAGCTGTCGGGGTCGAATCCGGGGAATGCGTCCGTGGCGAAACCCGTCACGCCGGTTCCGGCCGAGCCGGGAACCGGCATGTTGGCGTCCGCGCGGGCGGCGGTCGGCACGGCCGCGACGGCCGCGGCCGCGGCAATCGCGGCGAAAATGCGTTGAAATGTTTTCATGGCGCAGAGTTTACCAAAACGCGGCGGCGCGCGTTCAGTCCACTTTCACGGGATTGAAATTCTCTTTCCACGGCAGGCCCTGCCTGTTCAATTCCGCCATGAACGGATCGGGGTCGAACTCTTCGCAGGTGTGGACGCCTTTTTCCGTCCACTTCCCTTCAAGGAACATCTTCGCGCCGATCATGGCCGGAACACCCGTCGTGTAGCTTATCGCCTGGGAGCCCACCTCCGCGTAGCACTCCTGGTGGTCGCAGATGTTGTATACGTAGTAGTCGACGGGCCTGCCGTCCTTCATTCCGTGGAAGATGCAGCCGATGTTCGTCTTGCCTTTCGTGCGCGGCCCGAGCGACGCGGGATCGGGAAGCAGCGCCTTCAGGAATTCTATCGGCACGATCTTCGTCCCGTTGAAGTCCACAGGATCGATGCGCGTCATGCCTACGTTCTCGAGGCACTTCAGGTGGGTCAGGTAGCTCTGGCCGAACGTCATGAAGAAACGGATGCGCTTTATACCCCTCAGGTTGCAGCCCAGGGATTCGAGTTCTTCGTGGTGCAGGAGGTACATGTCTTTCTTCCCGACGCCTTCGAAATCGTATTCGCGCTTGATCGCCATCGGCGCGGTCTCGACCCACCAGCCTTTGTCGAACGCCTTCTTGTTCTCGACGGCGACTTCCGGCCTGTCGTCCTTCGGGTCGGCGACCCAGTACGAGCCTTTCGCCGCCACTTCGCGGATGTTGATTTCGGGATTGAAGTTCGTCGCGAAAGGATAGCCGTGGTCGCCGCCGTTGCAGTCTAGGATGTCGAGCGTCTCTATCGTGTCGAAGTAGTGCTTCTGCGCGTATGCGGAAAACACCTGCGTCACGCCGGGATCGAACCCGCAGCCGAGAATGGCGGTCAGGCCAGCCTTCTCGAACTTCTCGCGGTACGCCCACTGCCACGAATACTCGAAATGCGCTTCGTCCGGCGGCTCGTAGTTGGCGGTGTCCAGATAGCTGACGCCCGCCTCTAGGCACGCGTCCATTATCGCGAGATCCTGATAGGGGAGCGCGATGTTCATCACAAGGTCTGGCTTGAAATCCCTTATCGCCGCAACTGTCGCGGACACGTCCATCGCGTCAAGCCGCGCGGTGGATATCTTCGTTTTCGCGCCGTTCTCTCCGAACCCGCGTTTTTCGATGTTTTCTTTCACGGCGTCGCAGCGCGCCTTCGTGCGCGATGCGATCAGGAGTTCCCCGAACACGCCGGGGTTCTGCGCCATTTTCGCGGCGGCGACGCCGGCGACTCCGCCGGCGCCTATGAGCATGACTTTGGCCATTTGATCACCTCTTGCGGTTTGAACGCGCCGATTATACCAAACGCGCGCCCGCCGCGCGAGCGCGTTTCATTTTCCGCAGCAAAAAGAAGACGGCGGCGCCTCCGGGCTTTCGCACCATGCGCCGCCGTGCCGGCCGTCAATGCGGTCTCAAGACCGCGCCTCCGGCTGTCTGTTCAGAATTCCATCTCGACTTTCCACTCGCCGTCTTCTTTCACAAGCTTGACAGGCTCCTCGGCAGATTCTTCCTTGCCCGTCTCTTCGTCCTTGGCGGAAAGGACGATTACGACAGTGGCCTTGTCGCCGTCGATCTTGACCGCATCCTTGTCCTTCTTGACCGAAATCTTCACCCCGGACTTCTCTGCCGCTTTTTTCGTATCTTCGCCTTCTTCTTTCATCGCAGCTTCGAGAGCTTCGAAAAGGCTCTGCGCCTTCTTGGTCACGAGCTTTTTCGCCGCCGCCATATCGGCCTTGACCAGCGTCGCTTCCGCGAACTTGACCGCAACGGCTTCAGGGCTCTTGGGGTCGACCGCAGGCGCGGACTTGGACGATGTGGATCCGGAGGACGACGACTTGTCGCCGTAGCCGGCGAGTACGGCGGCGCAGAGTGCGATGGCAATGCAAGATACGAGTTTCTTCATTTTCTTTTTCCTTTTTGCTGTTGTGATATTGCGATGCGTCTTATGCACCGCCCTTTGTTTGCAAGTTTACCAGATACGCCAGGCCGACGCAAATGACACCCTTATCCCCACCCTTATCCCGGAAAATCCGGGATAAATTATCCCATATATCTGTCAAAGCCCTATAAAATAGGGACGAAATAAATTTAAGC
>CACYEO010000095.1 GCA_902773475.1 uncultured bacterium
CCCGGTTGCGACGGAATCCGTGGCGACCCCGGACTGCACGGCGGCGACGGTGGGCGGTCTGTCTGGAGAAAACGTGTACGCGTCGATAACGGCCATGTCGCCGCACGGAGACGAATTCGCATCTGACGAATCAAACATCTTGAATATCAATTTGGCGCACCCGCCTGTAAAGGTCATGCTTTCGGCATGCGACAACGGTGTCTATACGCAGAGTTTCGACTCCGTGACAGTAATGGCGTCCGGGTGGATCAATATGGTGACGCTTCCGGGATGGGCCGGCTATTGCGGTGCGGACGCCGTAGCGCAGATAAGGAAATACTCGTCTGCCGCCGACGACGGCGGGCTTTACTCGTGCACCGCGAACTCGTACGAAAACGGTGCGGCGCTCGGCGGGTTGCCGACGAGGGATAAAAACCTGCTTTTCGGGGCGAAATTCCAGAACGACACTTCAAGCGCGGTGTACATAGACCGCATTTCCTTCGAGGCGCAGCAGTGGGGGTTCAGGAACGGCACCGCAGACGCCGAGACTCTCGTCTGCGAATATCTCGTGGCCGATGCGTCTGCGGACCTGAACGCCGCCGGGGAATGGACGGAGATCGAGGATTTGCGTTTCAATGCGGAATACAGGGATGGCACCCTTCCAGAAACGGTTCCGGCGTCCCGGACGATGGCGAAAGCCGGTCTGGACATTCTCGTGGGACAGGGACGGATTCTGCACTTGCGCTGGCGGATGCCGAAGCATTCAAACGCCGCGCTTTTGGGAATCGACGATTTCAAACTCGAATTTTCGTCGGCCAATCTGCGCGGGTTCCATATAAAACTGAGCGAAACCGGCGGAAAAGACGACTCCGCCGCGCAGGAGGGCGCGGCGGAGGATTGACCGTGAATCTGGCGGGCTGCGCGCGGCTTCAGTAGAGGCCGCGCACCTTGCCGGTTTCGACGTCCACGTCTATGCGGCGGTATGCGGGCGAAGCCGACGTTCCGGGCATGAGTTTTATTTCGCCCGCAACGGGAACGACAAGACCCGCGCCTTTGTAGATCAGGACGTCGCGCACGGGCAGACGCCATCCTTTGGGCCTGCCGAGCAGTTTGGGATCGTGCGAAAGCGAGTATTGCGTTTTCGCCATGCACACCGGGAGCCGTGCGGTTTCGGGATCGCGCTGGAGGGCGTCGATCTTCGCGCGCGCCGTTTCGCTCCAGTCCACGCCGTCGCCGCCGTAGACTTCGCGCACGAGTTTGTCCACGCGCTCTGCGAGCGGCTCGTCCGGTTCGGAGAGGAAGGCGAAGGAATTCGGCGCGTCGCAGGCGGCGATCACCGCCTTTGCGAGGTCGAGCGCTCCTTCGCCGCCTTTCAGCCAGTGGTCGGAGACCGCGAAACTTGCGCCGGCGGCTTCTGCCGTTTCGCGCACGAGGGCGCGTTCCGCGGGGGTGTCCGTGTAAAATGCGTTCAGGCAGACCACGGGCTGGATTCCGGAGCGGCGGATGATGTCGATATGCGCGAGAAGGTTGTCGCAGCCTTTGCGCAGGAGGTCGAGGTTTTCCGTAGTGTAGACGGGATCGAGCGGAAGTCCGGCTTTCACGGCGGGGGCGCCGCCGTGGGCTTTGAGCGCGCGGACGGTCGCGACGAGAACCACGGCGTCCGGCTTCAGTCCGGAGCAGCGGCATTTTATGTTCCAGAATTTCTCGAATCCCATGTCCGCGGCAAAGCCGCTTTCCGTGACCACGTAGTCGCCGAGCGCGCAGGCCAGGCGGTCTGCAATCACCGAGTTCTGCCCTATGGCGATGTTGGCGAAAGGCCCGGCGTGCACGAAGACGGGCTGGCCTTCGATGGACTGCATCAGCGTGGGCTTTAGCGCGTTCACGAGAAGGGCGCACATCGCGCCGTCCACTTCCAGATCGTGCGTGGTGACCGGCGCGCCGGAGCGCGAATACGCCACGACGATTCGCGAGAGCCGGTCGCGCAAATCGGCGAGATCCGCGGACATTGCGAGTATGGCCATGACTTCCGAAGCGACCGTGATGTAGAAGCCGCTCTGCATGGTGAATCCGTCAAGCGCTCCGCCGCGCCCTATTTCGATGTTGCGCAACCCCTGCGCGCAGAAGTCCATCGCCCAGCGCAGCTGGACGCGTTCCGGATCGATGTCGAGGCGTTTCAGTCCGCGTTCCGCGAGCCATGCGTCGTCGTGGTTGCGTTCGTGCTGCATGCGGCTGTTGAGCGCGACCATCGCAAGGTTGTTCGCGTTCGTGATCGCGTCGATGTCGCCGGTCAGGCCCAGCGAGAGCGATGAAAGCGGAACCACCTGCGCAAGGCCGCCGCCGGCGGCGCTGCCTTTGATGTTGAAAGTGGGGCCGCCGGAAGGCTGGCGAACGCAGCCGATGGTTTTCTTTCCGAGTTTGCCCAGACCTTCGACCAGTCCGAGCGTGGTGGTCGTCTTCCCCTCGCCGAGCGCCGTGGGGGTGATGGCCGTCACGTCGATGTATTTGGCGCGTTTGCGCCCGCCGAGTCTTTTGAGAACGCGCACGGCGTCCACTTTTGCGAGAACGCGCCCGAAAGGATCCCATTCGTCCTGTTCAAGGCCCAGGCCTGCGGCGAGATCGGCCGCCGGCCGGAGATTTTCCTCCGCGGCTTCCGCGATCTGCCAATCCTTCATAGCGACGGGGTCGAGTTTCATTTCTGGGTCTCCCGGTTCATGGCGGGCGGCGTTGTGCGGCCGCCCGGACGGACAATGGCGGAGAGGGAGGGATTCGAACCCCCGGACCCTTGCGGGTCAACGGTTTTCAAGACCGCCGCGATCGACCGCTCCGCCACCTC
>CACYEO010000096.1 GCA_902773475.1 uncultured bacterium
CGTCGCTTAAATTTATTTCGTCCCTATTTTATAGGGCTTTGACAGATATATGGGATAATTTATCCCGGATTTTCCGGGATAAGGGTGCGGGATAGAATGCAATTGCGCGGCGCAACGGCGATTTGGTATCATTCCCCCGATGCCAAACCGCAAATACATATTTACCGCGCGCTTCCGCGCGGTCGCGGCAGCCGCGGCGTTCTGCGCGGCCGCTGTTTCCGCACAGTGCAGAGGGGACGTGCTTGCCGGCACGTGGAATCTGAAATGGTTCCCTTCCGGACGCGCCGAACACAGGGCTCCCGCCGCGAAGGAAAAGGCCGCAGAATCCGCCGCCGCGCGCGTTGTCGCGGAAGCCGTGACGTCGATGCGCGGATCTTCCAAAGACTGCGGTCTGATCCTCTTTCTGCAGGAAATGCGCGACGCGTCCTGCACAAGCGGACTCGTCGCGCGCACGGGGATAAAAGACCTGAAGGCGGCCTCGGTCAGTTCTTTCATCGGGCGCGACAGGCGCCGCGACTGGCAGCAGTGCGCAATAGCCACTACATATCCCGTTCTCGCCTCCGGATGGCGCGTATGGAGACAGCGGCACGGCGTGAAAGCGCCGCGCGGATACGCATGGGCGCTGGTGGACGCCGGCAAGGACGGCATAATCGCATGCTTCTGCGTCCACATGAAAAGCAACTACGGCGACGTCGCGGAAACCGAAAAAATGGCCACATGGCTCAAACGCATGTGCAGCGCGGAGCAGCTCATTGAAGAAGCCCCCCGGTTCGAGGCGCCCGACGGAAGGCGCGCGACGCGCGCGATCGTTGCCGGCGACTTCAACACCGACATCCACGCGCCGGAGTTCGACGCCGAAAAAACAGTGCGCATGTTTTTCGCGGACGGGTGGCGCGACGCGTTCGAAGGCGTGCCGGACGCCGACCGCGCAACGCATCCCGGCAAAAGCCGCTACCGCGCATCCACGCTCGACTACATCCTGGCGAAAAACATGCCCGCCCCGGCGGAACGCAGAGTATTCCCCTCCGGAGGCGTATCCGACCACGACGCCGCCTTTGCGAGGTATCCTTCCCAAGTCCGCGCCGGCGGAACGCTCCCCGTCACGGAAGTGGACGAGTCTTTCGACGATTAGCGCGCGGAAGCCCCGCGCGGAACGGAGTTGAAAATGCCTAAAAAAATCATAGTCGCCTGCGGTGGAACCGGCGGGCATACTTTCCCGGGACTGGCGACCGCCGACGCCCTCAGGGAACGCGGCCACGAAGTGACGATCTGGAGTTCCGGACGCACGATAGAAAAAACCGTCATGACCGGATGGTCGGGCCCGACTTTCGCGACCGGGGCCAGAAAGCTCTCGGCAGGGAACATGTTCTCGAATTTCCGCTCCCTGCTGCGCTGCCTGAAGGAACTGGGGTCGTTCCGTCCCGACGCGATGCTCGCAATGGGCTCGTACACGTCGCTTCCGCCGGTCCTGGCGGCGTGGTTCTCCCGCGTTCCGGTGGTGATGCACGAAGCGAACGCCGTTCCGGGGAAGGCGGTTTCCTTCCTTTCCCGCTTTGCGAAAAAAGTCGGCGTGTCGTTCAAGGCGTCCGAATTCGAATTCCCGCGCGGAAAGGGCGTCTACACGGGACTTCCTCTCCGCAGGCTGATGGCCGAAGGCCGCCCGTTCCCGGGAATCCCGCAGGATGCGTTCAAAGTCTTCGTGACCGGCGGCAGCCAGGGCGCGCACTTCGTAAACGGCATCGCGTCCGACGCGCTCATCCGCCTGAAAAAACTCGTCGCGCCGCGTCCGCTCTTCGTGATCCACCAGACGGGAACGGCGGACGAACTGGACATCATCGGCAAATACTACGATGCCGGAATGCAGTTCCGCGTACACGCCTTTGAACACGACATGGCGGACGCCTACGCTTCGGCGGACGTTGTGATCGCGCGCGCAGGCGCGTCCACCTGTTTTGAACTCGCGCGCGCAGGGAAGCCCGCGTTTTTCATTCCGCTTCCTTCCGCGGTGCGCGACCATCAGCACCTCAACGCGCAGGCTTTCGTCGAAGCCGGCGCCGCGGCGGAGGGATTCCAGAACGAACTCACGCCGAACGCGCTCGCGAACTGGCTGGCCGCCCTCGCGGCCGACGCGCCGCGTCTGGCGAAGATGGGGGAGGCGATGAAAAAAGCATCCGTCCCGGATGCCGCGGACCGCGTCGCCGACCTCGTCGAGGAATGCGCGAAATGAAAGTCGCGGCGGGGCTTTCAGGCGGCGTGGATTCATCGGTCGCCGCTCTTCTGCTGAAGGAGGCCGGGCACGAAGTGACCGGCGTCACGATGAAGCTCTGGAAAGAGGGCCGCTACAAAGGCGGCGATCGCGACGCCTGCTTCGGCGCGGGGGAGGAGAAGGACATCGAAGCCGCCGCCGCGCTCGCCGCCGCGATCGGAATCGAATACCGCGTGTTCGACTGCTCGGACGCATACGACAAGGCGATAGTCTCGTATTTCAGGGAAACATACCTCGCCGGAAAGACGCCCAATCCCTGCGTCCGCTGCAACGCATTGATGAAGTTCGGGCTGCTTCCGCGCCTCGCGGCGGAATCGGGGCTGGATTTCGACGCTTTCGCGACCGGGCACTACGCCCGCGTGGAGCGCGGCGCAAACGGGCGCATGAAACTGCTCAGGGCCGCAGACCGCTCCAAAGACCAGTCTTATTTCCTCTACAGGCTTTCGCAGGAGCAGCTCGCGCGGCAGATATTCCCGCTTGGAGGGATGACGAAGGCCGAAGTGCGCGAAATCGCGCGCGCGCACGGACTCGCCGCGGCGGACAGGCCGGATTCGCAGGATTTCTATTCGGGCGACATCGCCGAACTTGTCGGCGCGCCGGCGAAGCGCGGGGATATCGTGGACGCGTCGGGCAGAAAACTCGGCGAACACGACGGCTTCTGGCGTTTCACGCCGGGACAGCGCAAAGGTCTCGGCATAGGCGGCGGCATTCCCTACTATGTAATCGACATAGACGCATGCCGCAACCGCGTGATAGTAGGCCGCGCGGAGGATGCGGTAAAGACGTCCCTGCGCGTGGAAGACGTGAACTGGGTTTCGATCGAACCCGCCGCCGGAGAAATCCCGGTGCGCGTGAAAGTGCGTTCGGCTGGAGAGCCGAAAGGCCCGGCTGTTCTCCGCGGATGCGAGTGTTCGTTCCCGGAAGGCATTTCCGGCGTCGCGCCGGGACAGTCCGCCGTTTTCTACGCGGCGGACTCGGACGAACTGCTCTGCGGCGGAATCATTGTCTGACCTGGAGCGGCTGCCTCGCGCCGCCCCAGTTCGCGAAGCGCGTTTCGGCAAGCCGGGCGTATGCCGGGCATGGCGCGCTGTTCACGTATGGATCGATCGTAATGCCGCCGCGCGCCGCGAACTTTCCGTAGACTTCGATGTATTTCGGGCGGAGCAGCGCAACGATGTCGTCGTGGATGATGTTTACGACATCTTCATGGAAATCGCCGCGGTTGCGGAATCCGAACAGATAGAGCTTGAGGGATTTCGATTCCACGAGCCTGTCGCCGGGTATGTAGCGGATCGTCAGTTCCGCAAAGTCGGGCTGTCCCGTCTTCGGGCAGAGCGTGGTGAATTCGGGACAGGTGAACACGACCCAGTAGTCCCTGTCCGGGTGCTTGTTCGGGAACGATTCCAGCACCTCCGGCGCGTATGTGCGCGGAACGGGCGTCCCCTTGGAGCCGAGCGCCTTCACGCCTTCGAGTTCTTTGCGTGTTCTTGGCATGGCCGGTCTCAATCCGCGACGGAGCGGTCGAAACGGATCGCGGCGGCGCGTCCGTGTCCGTCGAGTCCTTCGACCTTCGCAAACGCGGCGATCGTGTCCGCGGTTCCGCGCAGGTCTTTTTCAGTGTACGAAACGAAACTGTGGCGGCAGCGGAAATCGTCCGCCGTAAGCCCGCTGAACATTTTCGCGGCTCCGCCGGTTGGCAGCACGTGGCTCGGTCCGGCCACGAAATCCCCGGCTGATTCAGGAGTCCACGGACCGACAAAAACGGCTCCGGCGCTGCGCACCTTGCCAAGCAGTCTTTTCGCGTTCCGGCACATGATCTCGAAATGCTCCGGCGCAAACCGGTTGACGAGTTCCATGCCTTCGCCAATATCGGGTGCGACGGCAAGGAGGATGCCTCCGGCGCGTATGACGCGCTCGACAAGCGCACGGCGCGAAAGCGTCCTGGTCTGCCTAAGTATTTCCGCTTTGACTTTTTCCGCAAACCCCCGGGACTGCGTAACGAAAAGCGACTTCTCAAGCCCGCTGCCGTGTTCCGCCTGGGAAAGCAGATCCGCCGCGACCCACGCAGGGTCCGCGGAGCCGTCCGACAAGACCGCTATCTCGGAAGGACCGGCCACCTGGTCGATCGCTACATGGCCGTACACCTGGCGTTTGGCGGCGGTGACGAACGCATTGCCCGGGCCTGCGATTTTGAGGACTTTCGGGCACGACGCCGTTCCGAACGCCATCATTCCGATCGCCTGGATTCCGCCCACGCGGTATACGGATGTCGCGCCCGCCACGGAAAGCGCGTAGAGCAGCACGGGGTTCACTTCACCCGTTTTGCCGCCGGGCGTGCAGACGACTATGTCGCGCACTCCCGCCGCCCGGGCAAGGGTGACGGTCATCACCGATGTGGACGCGAGCGGCGCGGTGCCGCCGGGCACATACACGCCCACACGCTCCATCGGCGTGAAAAATTCGCCTTCTTCGCCGCCGCCCGGCGTGGAAATCTTCCAGTCTTTGCGCAGCCCGGCTTTCGCAAAGCGCAATACGCGGGAATATGCGTCGCGGACGGCGCGCCGCAGCGGCGCGGGAACGGATTCCGCCGCCTTTGCAAGTTCCGCATCCGGGATGCGGAACCCGGAGGGCTTCAGATTCCTGTTGCCTTCGTACTTCGCGACAGCTGCGGCGACAGCCTTGTCGCCGCGCTTTCTGATATCGGCAAGAACCGCCGACGCGGCGGCTTCCGCGACCGCGGGAAAGGCTTCGCGTTCAAGAAACCGCTCCACCTTTTTCGATGGGGCGGCGACAGACCACTCTTCGATCGATATCATGATTGAGGCGTCCAATCTTCGTAGCGCGTCTGCTGTTCGACCGGCTCGGAATAGATTTTGGATTCGTCGCGCTGCGGTTTCTTCTCGAAAACGGAATCGAACGTGGGCATTTCGCGCTCTACCGGCTTCATTTCGGGCAGTTCCACGGAACGCCCGCTCGCAGTCCTGCCGATTATCGCGGAAGGATTCGACGGTACGGCGGGTTCTCCGGCGGTTTCCGGTTTTTCCGGATTCTCAACGGGTGCGGAATCCGCTTGAGCTTCCGGCGTTTCAGGCGTTTCAGGAGTCTCGGGCGTCTCAGGGGCGGCGGAAGGTTCCTTGGCTTCCGGGGCGTCCGAAGCGTCTGGAGTTTCCGGAGCGGCGGGGTTCTCCTGCGGTTCGGGATTCTCTTGGCTTTCCGTCTTTGCCACCGCAGTCTCGAGTCCGGTCAGCTTGGCGGCGGCCGCCATTTCCTCGGCGGTCACGGCTTCGCGCTTTGAAACGATTTCACGCGCAGCCTCGTCCACCGGCGCGGGCTTTGCGGTCTTGCCGCGCGGCGGCGGGGGAGGAAGCGGCTTGAGCAGCGGATCGTCATCCATCACCATCGTACACTTGAGCGGCTCTTTTATGTACTTTTCGATTTCCGGTATCTGGAACGATTCGTCCTCGTCCGCAAAGGAAATGGCCACGCCGGTATTTCCGGCGCGCCCGGTGCGGCCGATGCGGTGCACGTAGTCTTCCGCTTCGTAGGGGAAGTCGAAATTGACGACGAACTCCAGCGCGTCCACGTGGATGCCGCGTCCGGCCACGTCGGTCGCGACCACTACGCGCACCTTGCCGGCGCGGAAATCCTCCAGCACTTTCAGACGCTTGTTCTGGTTCACGTCGCCGGACAGCATTTCGCACGGAATGCCGTATTTGACGAGCGACGAGGCAACGTCGTCTGTCGTGGATTTCCTGTTGCAGAAAATCAGCGTGCGCGCCTCGGGGTAGAGCGCGAGATGGTTGTAGAGCATGCGGAACTTGTCGTCCGCGCGGCAGACGTACACGACCTGGCGCACAGTATCCGTTGCTGCGGATTCTTCTGCGACCTCGGCGCGCACCGGCTCTTCCATCCACTGCGAGGCCAGCCGCATCACGTCGTCGTTCAGCGTGGCGGAATAGAGCATCGTGGCGCGTTTCTCCTTTTGGGGGAGGAACGACATTATGCGACGGACGTCGGGGATGAAACCCATGTCCAGCATGCGGTCGGCTTCGTCTATGACGAGCGTATCGACATGCGACAGATCGACCACGTGCGAACGGCAGAAATCTATCAGTCGTCCGGGAGTCGCCACCAGCAGATCGACCGGCGCTTCGAGAAGTTCGCTCTTCTGCCTGTCGTAATCCATGCCGCCGTACACGGCGAGCGAGCGCAATTCGCAGTATTTTCCGATCGCGTCGGCATCCTTGCATATCTGGATCACGAGTTCGCGCGTAGGCGCAAGGACGAGCGCGCGCGGAGTGCCGCCGTTCTTCTGGCGGCTCTCGGGCGTGCGCAGATAGCGCGTCAGGATGGCCACCAGGAATGCGGCGGTCTTGCCCGATCCGGTCTGGGCCTTTCCGGCAATGTTCTTTCCGGCCAGCGCGTGTTCGAGCGAAAGATTCTGAATCTCCGTGCAATACTTGAATCCGAGATCGGCGATGCCGTGCATCACTTCGCCGGGAAGATCGAAATCATGGAAGCGTTTCTTGCCTTCGGCGGGTTCCACCACGAAAGAATCGATAGACCACGCGGCGTGCGCTTCTTTGCGGCGCGCGCGTTCCTCCCGGGTGACTACGCCGCCCGGACGCATCTCATCGGCGGCGGTGTTCACCGGTGCCGGACCGCGACGGCGGTCGCCAC
>CACYEO010000097.1 GCA_902773475.1 uncultured bacterium
ACCCACTGCCTGCCGAGACCGTTCCTCAGCCGCCAGCCTTCGGCAAAGTCGATGTCGTAGTACCAGCGCAGCAGGTAGTCCGCTTCCGCGTACGCATAGCGGCTCACTCCCCCGGTGAAGCCGTCGTGCGACATCGGCGAATACGTCCAGACTGTAGCTTCGAGGATGCCAGCAGGTTTCAAATCCGCGCCTATGTAAGCCGACTGCACGGCGTACGGCCTTGTATCGTATATCTTGCCGCGGCAGAGGTACGCCGTTTCGATGCTGGCGTAAGCGCCGAGCGAGATTCTCCGCGCGAGTTCCGCCGGCAGAGATTCCCGTTTTTGTTCCAGATCCTGTTTTTGCGCGGGGGCGTTTTCCGCGGAGGCGGAGAAAACGGCGGCCGCCGCGATTGCGAGCAATGTTTTTTTCATGGCAGAAGTTTCCTCAGCGAATCGAGATTTGCGGGTTTCAGCAGAATGCCGTCGAAACCTGCGGCTGCGAATGTGTCTTTCATTTCCACCTCTGCAGTGAAGAGATATACGCGCGTTTTCGAGACGGCGGGATCGGCGCGTATCGCCGATACGAGTTCCATTCCGGTCATTTCAGGCATCCACGCGTCGGTCAGGACGAAGTCGAATTTCGGCGCGCCTGGGGCGGCAAGCATTTCCAGCGCCTCGCGTCCGTTGTCCGCGAAAGTCAGATTCTTTACGCCGAGTTTTCCGAACATCGCCTTCAGCACCATCTGGTTCATTTTGGTGTCTTCGGCAACGAGGATGCGTACAAGGTTTCGTGGCGCGGCGGAGGACGTTCCGCCGCCGACGGACGGAGATTCGGCCGCATCGGCGACCGCCGCCGGGAACGAGACCGTGAACGTGGAGCCGCGCCCGGGCACGGAGGAGATTTCCATGTCGCCGCCCATCGATCTTGAGAGCATCCGGCAGATGTGGAGCCCCAGGCCTGTTCCCGCCTTCCGGGCCGACATCGCGCCGACCTGGACGAAGGGACGCGCCAGTTTCTTCAAATCCTCTTCGCTTATTCCGCAACCCGTGTCTTTCACGGACAATCTGAAAATCCCCTTCGCGCCGCCGTTCCGGTCGAACGACGCGGAGATTTCGATAAAGCCTTTTTTTGTGAACTTCACGGCGTTGCCGACGAGGTTGAACGCTATCTGCCTCAAGCGGTGCGGGTCGACCATGAGGTGCGGCAGATTGGAGGTTTTGCAGATGAATTCGACATCGTGGTGCTTCCCGTGCGCCGCCCCGAACGAAACTGCGATTTCCTTTACGAGAGAGGCGACGTCCGAAGGCTCCGGCGTGATTTCCATCTTGCCGGATTCGATTTTGGAAAGGTCGAGGATGTCGTTTACGAGGTGGAGGAGCGTTTTGCTGCTCATCATGATCGAATTCACGGCGAGGTCGTGTTCGGATCTCGTCTCGAACCCGTGCATGAGCATTTCGGCGAATCCGAGTATGGAATTGAGCGGCGTTCTCAAATCGTGGCTCACGCTGGAGAAGAAAAGGCTTTTGGCGAGCGCCTGCTGGATGCGTTCGCGGAAGACCGCGTTCGCGCCGTTGTCCTTGAGCGTGATGTGGAAATGCGCCATGAGCGTGTCGCGCGTGAGCGGTTTCGCCGTCATGGAATTCATGCCGGCCGAAATCGCCTTGTCGAAGAGCGCGTGGTCCGTGTCGGCGGACATTCCGATGACGGGAAGCGTTCTCGCCCGGGGATGGACAGACGCGCGGAATTCCGAGCATGCTTCGATGCCGTTCCTGCCGGGCATGTTGATGTCGGTCAGCACAAGGTCGATCTTCTCCCCTCCGGGGCCGCCGAGGATGTCGAGGAGTTCGCCGCCGTCGCGCGCGCAGATGCATTCCGCGCCGAGATCCTCCACGATCTTGGCGACGATTTCGCGGTCGATGTCCGCATCGTCGGCGAGGAGTATTTTATAGCCTTTGAAGTCGTTCATTGCGGTGGCTCCTGGTTTTTCACGCGGGACCGGACGGAGAGACCGGGCTTGACGGGACGGAGGGGCCGGGAGGGGCGCCGGCGGCGGAGGACGCCTGGCGGAAGACCGCCAGGATTCCGCCGTGGAGTTTTTTCAATTCCGCCAGTTTTTCCGCGACGCCATCCACCGATCCCGCGCGCGCGGTTTCGACTATTTCGCTGCACAGCGAATGCAAAGGCGTGAGCGCGAGGGAGGCATACGTCCCTTTGAGGCTGTGCGACGCCTTGAAAATCGCATTCGCGTCCTTGTCCGCCAAGCCGCGTTCCATCTGCTGCAGAAGCGTGCTGGATTCGAGCTTGCCGAGCATTTTCAGGTAGAAAGCGGCGTCGCCCATGTAGGTGTCGCGGAGAGCGGTTTCAACGCCGCATCCAAGTTCCGCGAGCGCGGCGATCACGGCGTCCGCCGGCCCGCCGGCGCTCTGCGCAGCCGCGCGTTTCCCTGCGAGTCCGCCGATTGTCTTCAGCAGGAGCTCGATGCGGATGGGCTTTGCGATGTGCGCGTCCATGCCCGCGTCGAGGGCTTTTTTCACGTCCGTTTCGAAAGCGTTGGCGGAAAGCGCGATGATCGGCACGCGCGGGCGGTGCGGAAGTTCCATCGAGCGGATCGTCTTTGCCGCAGTGTATCCGTCCATCCCGGGCATGTGGATGTCCATGAGGACGGCATCGTAGAAATCAAGCGATTCGCGCGAGAATTTCTCCACCGCCTCCTGTCCGTCCCTGGCCTGGTCGACGATGCATCCGGACTGCGAAAGGATTGTAAAGGCGATTTCGCGGTTGATGTCGTTGTCTTCCACGAGAAGGATGCGGTAGGGCGCATTGCGGCCGCCCGGGGCAGTCTGCGGGGTGAACTGTCCGGCGCCGGCGGCGCCGGTTCCTGCGCTCGTCCCGTCCGCAGGCTTTTCCGCCTTTGGCAGAGGAAGGCGGACGATGAATTCCGTTCCGGCGCCCGGTTCGGTTTCGACTCCTATCGTGCCGCCCATGAGCGTGACGATGCCTTTCGTGATCGGCATGCCCAGACCGGTCCCTTCCGTTCCGTTGTCGGCGGAGCGCCTTTCGCGCTCGAACGGATCGAACACGCGCTTCACGAATTCCGTGCTCATGCCGATTCCCGTGTCCTTGACGCGGAGTTCGTAGACGCCGTCCGCGGGTCCGGACGCGGAGAGCGTTATGCGCCCGCCCGCGGGGGTGAACTTCCAGGCGTTGCCCAGAATGTTCAGCAGTATGCGGTTCAGGCGGCTGCGGTCGCACATTGCGAACCTGTGCGACACGCCTGAAAGATCCATGGAAAATTCGATGCTCTTTTCCGTCATCTGCGCCGAGAAGACGTCCGCCGCCTCCTGCAGGACGGCGCAGATGTCGAGCGGCACGGGTTCGAGTTCGATGCGGCCGGATTCTATGCGGCTCATTTCGAGAACGTCGTTGATCAGCGCGAGCAGATGGTGGCTGGACGTTTCGAGCTTTTCCAGGTATTCGTGGATTTTGTTTTTGTCGCCCTCCGCGCGCCGCGCGAGCTCGATGTAGCCCACGATCGCGTTCAGGGGCGTGCGGATGTCGTGGCTGACGCTTGAAAGGAACGCGCTCTTCGCGCGGTCGCGCGCGCCGACCTTGGCCTGGGCGAGTTCCAGCTCCTCCTGGCGCCGCCGCTGTATCGTGTACAGGTTGAAAATGATAACAAGAGAAGCGGCGAACAGGGCGAGCTGCACGAGGTCGTAGCCGAGCTGTTTCGATTCGAGGGTGTCTATTTCGGCGGTGACGAAATCCTGTTCGTGGCGGAGCGCGGCGGGGTTGGTCTTGCCGTGGACTTCGGCGCAGTGCCTGGTCTGGAACGTCACGATCGAATCCACGGCGGAAGACGTGGCCGACTGCGACGAGAGCCTCACCCACATCAGCGAAGAGAAGAAAATCAGCACCACGATGCCCGTCCACACCACCGGGGAGCGGCCGAACCTGTTCATGGCGTCGTACTTGAACACCTGCCTGTAGAGCGCGAAGCCCGCGATGCACCAGACGGAAAGGACGAGATACGATTCCGCCGAGAGGACGCTGCCTGAAATGTAGTTCGGCACGAGAAGGAGAAGGCAGAACGCGATCGACATCACGGCGCCGGCGAATCCGGTCGCCGTGGTGAGCCTGTCGCCCTGCCTGCGGGCGAGCCTGCAAGCCGCCGCGGACGTGCAGCAGTAGGCCACGGCAGCGCCGATGCTCGAAACGTCCACAGGCCAGCCGATGACGGTGCGCCCGAAGAACGGTATGACGAGCGAAATCCCGACGACGAACAGAATCGCATTGCGCGGGGAGCCGTTTCCGTCGAGACGTCCGAGCCACCGCCATTTCGGGAAGACCCTGTTCGCGGAAAGCGAGTAAAGGAGCCTGCTCATCGCGATTGTAGCGCCGGCTATCCCCGTGAATATGCCGGCGAACATGGCGGCGCCTATGATTGCTATGCCGGTTTCCCCCAGGGCTACGCGGGCCGCCGCGAAAGTCGAAATGGAGTCCAGCCCGGACAGTCCGCTTTTCACCTTGATGTAGTCGGCCCAGGTGGCGTATCCGGCGGGGCGCGCGAGAGCCGGCATGACGGCGAGCATCGCGTACATCGCGGCGGACGCCGCGATCGCGGCAAGAAGGATCCGCCAGAGTTTCTTTGCCGGGAAGCGGAACTCGCACGAAGAATGAGTGACCGCCTCGAAGCCGACGAACGCCCACGGCATCATCGCTAGAATGCGCAGAACCTGGGTCAGTCCGTTCGCGTCGTTCTGGGCGAAGGCCGGAGCCATGGCGGCGCCGGTGTCCGCGCGGTGCGAAAGCGCGAAGAAGAAACACAGCGCGACGCCGGCAAGCATGGCCGCCGCGAGCAGCGCCTGGACGCGCCCCGCCAGACGCCTCCCCCAAAGACAGGTGCATCCCGCCACGACCATGATCGCGACCGAAAGGAGAACTTCGCCGAGATAGATGTCGAACCCGGCGAGCGTATCGTGCCATCCGAACTGGAGAATGTCGCCGAACATGTAGCGGGCGAGAAGGACGAGAGCCGTGGCGTTCGCCCAGAGAATCGCCATGTAGGCGAGTGAAAGAGACCATGCCGTGAGGAATCCGTAGTCCGCGCCGAAAGCCATCGTCGCGAACGCGCACGCGCCCGCCGGGCTTTGGCGCGCGGACGCCATTTTGTGGTAGTTCCACGCGATGACCGTCATTGCGAGCATGCCAACGAAAATGCCGATGACGGTTCCGAGCGGGCCGGCGTCAGGCAGGAACGCCGCGCCTGGCATTACGAAAGCGCCCCATCCTACGGCGAAGCCGAATGAAAGGCCCCATGCCGCAAACGGTGAGATGTTCCGTCCGAGGGCGGATTTTTTAAAGGTGCTTCCATTCGCCATGATTGTCAAACCTCTTCTTGACTGTTTCGCCTCTTCGCGCCTGCGAACGCCTCCATCAACTTGCCGTACGAGACCGGTTTGAGAATTATGCCTGAGAAAATCGCGCTTTTTGCATCGCGGAGGAATTCCGTGTCGGCGGTGACCGCATGGACGGGAAGCCGGCGGAATCGCGAATCCGCGCGGAGTTTTTCGACGAGTTCCGTCCCGTTCATGTCCGGCATCCAGAGATCGGTGAAGACGAAATCGTACGGTTCGTCCGCTTTGCACTCCGCGACGAGCTTCGAGTAAGCCTCCGCCCCGTCGCAGGCCTGATCGACCGACGCTACGCCGGTGTGGACGAGAAGCGACGAGAGGACTTCGCGGTTGATCGGGGAGTCGTCCACGACCAGAACGCGCTTCGGGAGGCGTTTCGGGACGGACGCGGGCGCGGGCGCCATGGCGGGCTTCCGGGCCGTTGCGAGGACGCCGGGTATCCTGACTCTGAACGTGGAGCCTGTCCCGGGGACGCTTTCCGCTTCGATCACGCCGCCCATCGCCTCGGCAAGCCGCTTGCAGATGGAAAGCCCCAGGCCGGTGCCGCCGGTGCGGTCCGCGGAGTGGACAGGATCGCGCGCCTGCACGAAAGGATCGAATATGTGCGGCATCAATTCCGGCGGGATTCCGCATCCCGTGTCGGAGACGGCGACTTCTATTCCCGTGCCGGAGCACGCGGCGGCGACCGTCACTTTCCCGCTGTCCGTGAACTTGACGGCGTTTCCGACGAGATTGGAAAGTATCTGTTTGAAACGGTGGGCGTCCAAAAGCACCGTCGGCGCGCCGTCCGCCATGTTTTCAAGCGCGATTCCCTTCTTGGCCGCTTCATCCGCGAAAGACGAAAATACGTCGTCCGCCAATGCGGAAATCTTCACAGGCTCCGGCTTGAGCGAAAGTTCGCCCGCGTCGATTTTCGAAATGTCGAGGACGTCGTCTACAAGCCGCAGGAGCGTCGTCCCGCCGTCGCGGATCGCGTCAAGCGCCTCGTCGCGCGCTTCCTTGTCCTCCATCCCCAGCTTCAGAAGCTCCGCGTAGCCGAGGATGGCGTTCAGCGGCGTGCGGATGTCGTGGCTGACGATGCTGAAGAACATGCTCCTGGCTTTTTCGGCCGCGCGGGCGCGCTCACGGGCGCTTTCGAC
>CACYEO010000098.1 GCA_902773475.1 uncultured bacterium
ATACCGCCGCTTCCTTCCAGGAGGGCCTATGGCAGACAACCTGATAAAACCTGTAGAAATACCGGGCGGCGCCGTCTACGGCGTGGCACAGCATGACTACAACGTGAAAGATGCGGGAATGCGCGACTACGCGATGGCGCTGTCCACGGCCGCGTTCAAGCAGACCCTTGCCATAGAATCGACGACTTCCGCGTACGCCGCGGTTGTGCGCCAGCGGCAGAGGAAGGTCGAGGATCTCGGCGTGGTGCTGGCGTATCTTACGTACGCGATCGACACGATGAATCCCAAGTCCAACGACGTGGACAAGAAAAGCGACACCTGCAGCCAGGTGTACGACGCGCACGAGATCGCATACCGCTACGGCATAAACATACCGTACGAAGGAGTGTCGTACTCTACCACAAGCGGCGGCAAGGCGTACATCACGTACAAAAACGCAACGCGCGCGCAGAACGACGTGCAGTACGCGCTCGACATGGAAAACAACAATCTCCAGCAGGATCTCGTTTCGCTCCAGACTTTCATCGCGAAGCGCGACAACGCCTTCTCGACCGCGGCGCAGATCATAAAGAAAGCGTCCGGCACGGCAGACTCGACAATATCCAACGTGAAAGGGTGATTCCATGGGATCGGTGGAAAAACAGACTCCTGTACAGCTCAGCCAGAACTGGGGCGTGGAATTCAGCGACTACAAGGTCGATTCGAAACCTGTCGATTTCCAGGACCTCATGGTGGCGATTTCCGAACACCGCGCGGTGGCGGTGGAGGGCGAAGTGCATCCGCTCACAACGCGCATCAAGACGCGCAACGCCGACCTCGAGGCGCTCGGCGAGGCGCTCGCCGACCTGACGGCCCAGCAGGCCACGTACAAAAGCGACGCGTCGGGCAGCACCCAGAGCACCCACGCGCTGAGCGACAAGACGCGCGAAACGTGCGGGCGGCTCCTCGGCTGGGGCATCTCCTACGACGACCGCTATCTCTGGAAGAGCTACACCGACATGTTCATACAGAAGTGCAAGAGCAAGATCGACGCGCTGAACAACGAGTCGCAGACAGACATGAGCAGGCTCCAGTCGCTCGTGGACAGGCGCGACGAATCGTTCTCCACGGCCACCTCGCTCATGACGTCCGTCAGCGACACGAGAGCCAACCTCATAAGGAATCTATGATAACAGTCGAAACGATCGGGAAGAACCGCTACGCGCCGTCAGGCTCGGACGCGGTGAATCTCTTCTCCAACGGGTTGGAGGGCGGAGACGGGCTGACGCTCGGCCAGCTCGCCATCGCGGTGTCCGCGCGCGCGGCCGCCGTATTCGAAGCCCAGAGCGTCCAGAGGATGAACGCGATGTCCGCGGACTCCGACAAACTGAGCCAGGCCGCAGACTGGATCGGGAAAATCGCCGACGGCTCGGCTGACTGGACGGCGGCGAAAGCGTTCGGCGTAAACGTGCTGGGGGTCGAATCTTCGGCTCTTCCGTCCGATCTGAACTCCTACGACAAGCGGATGCAGGCCGCAAACGCTTTCAAGACGAAGACGGACAATCTGGCGCGCACGCAGCAGCAGGACATGATCGAGCTTCAGACGCTGGTGAACAGGCGCGACGTGGCGTACTCCACGTCGTCCAACATAGTCCGCACGCTCTCGGGCTCGATGGCGGGGAACGCCGGAAACTTCTGAAAGGAGGCTGGAAATGGCCATAGCGACAGTCGAATTCGACCTTTCGTCCATCAACCAGGACACCGGGCTGTACAACACGGCGCGCACGTATACGATAGACGGCGTGGAAAACCCCGACGGCAGCCTGCGGCAGCTTTCCGCGGGACAGCTCGTGATGGCGATATGCCTCCAGCGCGCGGCATCCATGGAGAACAGCATAATCGAGAAGATGGCGGACATGGAGAACACCTCCACCCAGCTCGAACTCATGACGAGAATCGAAGAAGAGATCCTCGCGGGCACTGTAAACCTCCAGACCGCGACGCTCACGTACAACGGCAATTCCTACACGTACCAGAACTTCCTGACGACCGTCATGAAAATGACGAACGTCCCGAACACGGCGAGCGCGAGTTCCAAGGATTTCATCTCGAGCCTCGAATCCAAGATGGACGAGAAGAATTCCTTCAGCCAGCAGACGATGATCGAGCTCCAGTCGCTTACGAACAAGCGCGACCAGAGCTACGACATGATCTCCAACGTCCTGAAGAGCCTCAACACCGTTCTCGTCGGAACCGCGAACAACATCTGACAGGCGCGAAGCCGCATGAAAAAATTTCTCGTGACCGGATCCGCCGGATTCGCCGGCAGGAACCTGTGCGCCGCCCTGCGGGCGCGCGGCGGGTGCGAAATCCTTGAATGCGACATAGGCAGCAATTCGCCGGAGCATCTCGCGGCGTTCGCCGCCGAAGCGGATTTCGTCTTCCACCTCGCCGGAGTGAACAGGCCCAGGGAAGAATCCGAATTCACGGCCGGCAACGTGGATTTCACGAAAACGCTGCTCGCCACGCTCTCGGCCTCGGGCCGGAAAATCCCCGTGCTGCTTTCATCTTCCGTGCAGGCCGCGCTCGACAACCCGTACGGGGCGAGCAAGCGCGCGGCGGAGGATGCGGTGTTCGCCTACGGCAGGGAGACCGGGGCGGACGTGTTCGTGTTCAGGCTGCCGAACGTTTTCGGGAAATGGAGCCGCCCGAACTACAATTCCGCCGTCGCCACATGGTGCCACAACACGGCGCGCGGCCTGCCCGTGCAGGTGCGCGATCCGGCCGCGCAGATCAGCCTTGCGCACATAGACGACGTCGTGCGCGCCTTCATTTCGTGCGCGGAGGGCCGCACGCCCCCGCAGGACGGATTCCTTTCCGTGCCGGAAACGTTCACGCGCACGCTCGGCGAAGTCTCGTCCGCGATAAAATCCTTCCGCGACGCGCGCGGCGCCCTCGCCGTGCCGGACCAGTCGGACCCGTTCATGAGACGCCTGTACTCCACGTATCTTTCGTTCCTCCCCGAAGACGGCTTCGCGGCGGATCTCGCGCCGCACACCGACGCCCGCGGCAGCTTCACGGAACTTCTGCGCACTCCCGACCGCGGACAGGTTTCCGTGAACGTGGCGCATCCGGGAATCGTGAAGGGCAACCACTGGCACAGCCTGAAACACGAAAAATTCATCGTCGTCTCCGGAACCGGCGTGATACGCTTCAGAAAAGCGCTCGACAAGTCCGCGCCTGTGATCGAATACCGTGTGGACGGCGCGCGCCCGCAGTCGGTGGAAATACCGCCGGGCTACACGCACAATATCGAAAACACCGGCAGCTGCGACCTGGTGACGGTCATGTGGGCCAACGAACCGTTCGACCCGGCCAATCCGGACACCGTGTTCGAAGAAGTCTGAAACCCAAGGATCCGGCAATGAAGAAACTCAAAGTCCTTACCGTGGTCGGAACGCGACCGGAAATAATACGGCTCTCCTGCGTGCTGCGCGCGCTCGACGCCAGCCCCGCCATAGAGCACGTCCTGGTGCACACCGGACAGAACTACGACTACGAACTGAACGAAGTGTTCTTCGAAGATCTCGGCCTGCGCCGCCCGGACAGGTTCCTCGCCGCAGCCGGGGCGAACGCGACCGTCACCGCGGGCAACATTCTCGCGGCGATAGATCCCGTCCTCGAAGAGACGAAGCCGGACGCGTTCCTCGTCCTCGGCGACACGAATTCCTGCCTTTGCGCGATAGCGGCGAAGAAACGCCACATCCCGATATTCCACATGGAAGCCGGGAACCGCTGTTTCGACGAACGCGTTCCGGAAGAATCCAACAGGAAAATCGTAGACCACATTTCAGACGTGAATCTGACCTACAGCGACATCGCGCGCGAATATCTCCTCGCCGAGGGGCTTCCTCCGGACCGCGTCATCAAGACCGGAAGCCCGATGTTCGAAGTCCTCGCCGCGCACAAAGACAAGACGGCAAACTCGCGCATCCTGGAAGAACTCGGCCTTGAACCGGGGAAGTACTTCACCGTTTCGGCCCACCGCGAAGAAAACATCGATTCGCCGCGCAATTTCAAGCGCCTTGCGGAAATCCTGAACGGAATCGCCGGACGCTTCTCCATGCCGGTCGTCGTGAGCACCCATCCGCGCACGCGCAAACGCATAGAGGCTTCGGGCGCGGAGTTCGACCCGCTCGTGCGCCTGCACAAGCCGCTCGGCCTTTCGGACTATCTTTCGCTGCAGATCCACTCGAAAGCCGTGATCTCCGACAGCGGCACGATTTCGGAAGAATCGTCCATCCTCGGCTTCCCGGCCGTGAACATACGCGAAGCGCACGAACGCCCCGAAGCGATGGAAGAGGCTTCAGTCATGATGACCGGGCTGGATCCGGACCGCGTGCTCCAGGCGCTCGCGCAGCTCGATTCCGAAAAACCCGGGCTTTTCAGGCGTCCGGCAGACTATTCCATGCCGAACGTATCGGCGAAGGTCGTGCGGATCATCATTTCGTACACGGACTACGTGGCGCGCCGCGTGTGGCGCGAAGACCGCTGACGGGCGGACGGCGCGTCATGCGGATACTCGTCCTCGCCGAACGGTTTCACCCCGAGGAGTTCCTGGTGAACGACCTCGCGCGGCAGTGGGTCGCCGACGGCCACAAGGTTTCCGTCCTCACCCAGGAGCCGAGCTATCCCTTCGACAGGATATACGACGGCTACCGCAATGCGTTCTACAAAACTACGCTGGAACTGCCGGGAATCAGGATACATCGCGTGCGCACCGTCCTCGGCTACAACCGCAGCGTGTTCCGCAAAGTCCTCAACTACGTAAGCTTCGCGTTCTTCACCTCGATGTGGGCGATCCTGGCCGGATGGCGCTTCGACCGCGTCTTCGTCTACCACACCGGTCCTCTCACGATGGCCACAGCCGCGATCCCGTTAAAATACCTGTGGCGGCGCAAAATTGCGATTTGGACGCAGGATCTCTGGCCGGACGCCGTATACGCGTACGGATTCAAAAAAAGCCGGTTCCGGGAATTCGCGCTGAACCTGTTCGTGCGGACCGTCTATTCGTCGTGCCGGGCCGTGACGGTTTCATGCCCGGCATACGTGGCGTCCCTTTCCGCGCGCATCCGGCGCGAAGTCGAATTCGTTCCCCAGTGGGACGCGGATTCGCGCGAACTGCCGCCGAAGAAGCCGGACGGGCGGATCGTGTTCACGTTCACCGGCAATGTCGGAATGCCGCAGAACATGACGGAAATCGCGCGCGCATTCGGCGACGCCGCGCTCGAAAACGCCGAACTGCGCATAGTCGGCGGCGGCGTGAAGCTCGAAGAACTGCGCGAGACCGTGGAAAAGGAACACATCGCCGGCGTGAAGATATACGGAAGGCGGCCCCATTCCGAAATGGAGAAATTCCTCGAGGAATCCGACGTTCTTGTTCTGCCGCTGTCGCGGAAGTTCGCGCTCACCCTGCCGGGCAAGTTCCAGGCGTATCTCAAGGCGGGCAGGCCGCTTTTCGGCATAATCGCCGGCGCGGCGGCGGACTGGATCAGGGAAAAGGACCTCGGCGCCGTGGCGGATCCCGACGACCGCGCGTCGGCGGCGGAGGGATTCCGCAGACTCGCCGCCGCCCCGGAGAAATTCGCGCGCTGGCGCGAAAACGCGCTGGCGTTTTCGCGCCAGCGCTTCGACCGCGGCAAGACAATCGCGCGTATCGCCGAAATTCTTGAAAACGGCCGCCTTTGATTCCGCACCCCGCGGCCGCAGGTGCGCTTCTGGGTTTTTCACCCATGCGGTTTGAGATTGGAAACAACCGCAGGGCCCCGCGCCCGTGCGCCAAAGGAAAATTGTTTCAAACAGTTGTTTCCCATAATCAAAAAGCCAGACGGTGAATTACGCAGATGCGCCCTTGCGCGCCGGCTTGGCAGATGCGCGCTCGCGCGCGGCGGACGCGTTTGGTATAATCTGCGCATGACCAAATCGCTTTTCCGGACAGCCGCATTCTTCATACTGCCGGCGGCCGCCGCCGCACAGGCGGGCGGCGGCGTATCGTCGCACGACATCCTCGCGCTCGCCGACAGGGAGCGCGACGCCGGAATGCATCAGGAAGCGCTCGCAGACTACCGCAGCCTGCGCGGCGATCCGGCGGTCGACCAGGCGCGGCTCGCATGGAGAATCGCGGAAACGCTTGAAAAAGCCGGGCGGACGGCAGAGGCTGCCGTAGAATACGCAAACGCGTGCGCGCCGGGATCGCCGCCGGAAGTGGCGGAACGGGCGCGGCTGAAAATCGCACTGCTCCAAAAAGGCGCGGCGCGCGTACGCGCGCTGCGCGAAGCGTCCGACGCATCCTCCCTGCACGAAGTGCGCTCGTCGGCGCTGTTCCACCTTGCGGCGGCGCTTGAAGCGGAATCGCCGGACGAAGCCGTGGCCGCATACGATAAACTGCTCGCCGTGGAAGGCGCAGCCCCGGAATACGTGCGATACGCGAGATTCCGCGCGGCCGCGCTTCTGTCCGCGATGCCCGAACCCGAAAAACGCCGTCGCGCGCTTGGCGTATACAATGACATCATCCTGGACGCGTCCGCCCCCGCCGAAATGGTCGAAGAAGCCTGCTTCCACGCCGCCCAGCTCTCGCTGCGCGACGGGAAATACGAAGAAGCCTCTTCGCTGTTCGCGAGACTCGCGCGCCGCTTTCCCGGAGGCAGGCGCGCCGCCGAGGCGGCGCTTTCCCACGCCTGGGCCGCATTCATGGCCGGGCGCGACGGGAAAACGCTCGAACTCGTGGAACCGCTCTGCAAGGGTCCGGCGGATCCTCCGGACGGCGCGCTGTACCTTCAAGGCGCGGCGCTGCGGAGACTGGCGCGGAACGAAGAAGCCGCGCGCGCATTTGCGCGCCTGCTGCGTCTGCACCCCGGATCTCCGCTGGCGCGGGACGCGCGCACCGGACTGATAGAGGCGAAATTCGCATCGGGAGACGCCGCAGGCGGCGCGGCGGTCGCCGCGGAAGCCGCGGGGAAGGAAGAACTTCTCGACGCAAGGGGATGGTGCGCGGGATTCGACTGCGCGATGGCCGTGCCGGATCTGCCGCTTGCCATCAAATGCGCAAGGGCGGCGTCCGGAGCCGGAACCGGCGAATGGGCGCGCTGCGGCGCATCGGATCTTGGGTTCGCCCTGCGCAAATCCGGCGCAAACGTCCAGGCCGCGGCGGCGTACCGCGCGGCGGCCGCGAAATGGAAGGCGGACTCCGCATACGCGGCGGCCTCGCTGGTCTGCGCGGGCGCCGCGGAAGAGGCCGCCGGGCGCGTCGACGAAGCTCTGCGCGACTGGACTGCGGCGTTCGAGGCCGCGCCGCGTTCGAAGCACGCGGCCGACGCGCTTTTCAGGAAAGGGCGCGCGGAACTGCTGCGCGACAGGTTCGACCGCGCCGAAACCGCTTTCGGCGAGCTCGTATCGCGTTTCCCGGAATCGCCGCTGCGCGCCGAGGCGCTGTACATGGCCGGGCGGGCGGCGGAAAAGAACGGCGCCGCGGCCGCCGCCGAAAAGCGCATGCGCTCCGCGCTCGAAGCCGGCCCCGCGCCGGCGCTCGCTGCGCGCATACACGCTTCGCTCGGATACCTTCTGCGCAAGGCCGGCCGCGCGCGCGAGGCCGTCGCGGAATTCGCCGCCGCAGCGGACGGATCGCAGGAAGACTGCATCGGCGCGGACGCGCTCGCATGGCTTGCGGAGGAATCGCTCGCGCAGGGCGACACGCGGACTGCGCTGACGGCGGCGCGCACCGCCAACGAAAGGGCGCGCGACGGCGCGATCCGCCAGGCCGCCCTGGCGGTACTGGGAGACGTCCTCGAAAAAAACGGCGACGCGGACGGAGCGCGCAGGGCCAGACTCGACGCGCTCGCGCTTCCGGAGCGGACGGTCTACGCCGCCCGCGCGGCGCTGTCGCTGGGCGCGGCGGCCGCTGCGGCCGGAGATTCCGGCGAAGCGCGCCTGCGCTTCAAAGAGGCGGCATCGCGCGTTTCAAGCGACGAGAAGGAGCTGCCGGTGAAGGCGCGCGCATGGATCGGCCTCGCCAGGCTCGAGCGCGCGGCGGGAAACACGCGCGACGCGCTTTCGTGGTACATGCTGGTGCTGACCCTGCCGCGCGACGAAGCGCTGACGGCTGAAGCGCGCGACGGGGCATGCGCCATCCTTGAATCCGGCGGGCGGGCCGCGGAAGCCGCGCGCATCCGCGAAAGATTCGGCGGGGCCGCGCGATGAAGGCGAGAGGCCGGGCAAATTCCGCGTCTGGCGCGCTGTGGACCGCGTTCTGCGCAATCGCGGCGTCCGCCGCCATACACGCCGCCCTGCTCGCGGCCCTTTCGAACGTGCGCGTGGAAGACGGCGGCGCTTCGGCCCCCGGTCCGGCGGAACGGAGGGCGGAGAGTTTCAAACCGGGCGATTTCGTTTTTGACGACGCCCCCCCGCCGGAACGTTTCAAAGAGATTCTGGAACCGCCGCGCGAACCGGATCCAGCCGTCGCGGAGGAAGAGGCGCCGGCGATGCCGCCGCCGGACGCCGCGCTCGATCCTGTGGCGCCGAAGATGGCGTCCGCCCCGCAGACGATCCTGCCGGAGACCGACTGGAGCGTCCCCGGCGACGCGGGGCAGGAGCCGGCGCCGGGTTCGCCCATAGACGATTCGCCGGACGTCCGCGTTCTCGCAGCGGGCCTTCCGCGCCTCGAGCCGGCGGACGGCGGCGCTTCGATGCCGGCGGCGCTTTCCGCGCCGCCGGATCCTGCGCGCCCGGCCGCACCGGCCGCCGCAATCCAGACACCCGCCGCGTCCGGCATCTTCGCCGGAATGCCCCCGCCGGCGGCGGAAATGTTCGCTCCGCCCGAAACCGCGGCGTTTCGTCCGGCCGCGCCGGCGGGCGGCCGGATCCCCGCGGCGGAAGCGAAAGCGAAATCGGCCGCGCTCGCGGCGTCGATACCTTCGGGCGTGATGGCGGCGGTGGATTCCGCGGTGGTGGAAAAAGAAAAGAACGCGGTGCGCGCGCTGCTTGCGGCGGACGACTGCGCGGGACTCGACGGAGCGGTCGTATTCGATCTTGAAAGCGCGACGCCCGCCGGCGAACCCGGAGTGCGCTATTTCAGGCTGGAGATGTCGCCGGGCACGGCAAACCCGCTCGCCCCCGTTCCGAAGGATTTCGTTCTTCTGGTGGACGTGTCCGGCTCGATGAGCGGAGCGGGGCTCGCATCGATCGTAGACCAGGCAGGCGGCGTTCTCGACGGCGTGCTTTCGCCGCGCGACAGGTTCAACGTGGTTTCGTTCCGCTCCCGCTTCGAGTACGCATTTCCGGGATGGCGCCCGGCTGACGGGCAGTGGCTCGCAAAAGCGAAGAGAACGATAGCCGGATTCTCCGCCGGCGGCGAAACGGACTTTTTCGCGGTGATCGATTCCGTCCTGGCGCTGCCGCGCAGCCCGGACCGTCCGCTTGTGGCGCTTGCGGTGACGGACGCCGAGGCGACGGCGGGGCTGAAGGAATCCTCGGACATCCTGGGCCGGTTCACAAGGCTCAACGGCGGGCTGGTGTCGGTAAACGTATACGGAGTGGGGCGCAAGCTCGACAAGCCGCTCGTGGAACTGCTTGCGGACGGAAACCGCGGATTCCGCGAGTTCCACAGCCCGCGCGACCGCTCGCACTACGCGGACAGGCTGCCGGAATTCGCCATGCGCTTCAAGGATCCGCTTCTCACGGACATATCGTTCGCGTTCGGCGCGTCGTCCGGCGCCGAAACGTTCCCGTCCAATCCGCCGAATCTCTACTCCGGCGGGACGGTCGCCGTGCTCGGCAGATGCCCTGCGGACGCGAAAGAGCTGGTGTTCATCGTCCGCGGTCTGAACGGCGGAGACGCGCGGTCGGGGCTGTTCCGCATTCCGTTTGCGGATTCCCGGAAAGGGGACGGGGCGGACGCGCTGCGGAAATCGTGGGCAGTCGCGAAACTCCATTCCATGATAGAAGACGCGGCGGCGTCTCCGTCGGCCGCGAAGGAAAACGCGCTGTCGGCGCACGCGCGCGGATACGGACTCGATTTCGACAGGCGGCTCGTCAAGCCCGCCGCGAAGGAACCCGGGACGCACGGCGCCCCGCAAACGACAGGAAAGGCGGAAAAATGAAACTCGCGAAAATCATGGCGGCGGCGCTTGCGGCCGCAGCGGCGGCGGCGAACGCCGATGTCGCATGGAAAGGCCTTGAAAAGGCGAACCACGTATGCGGGCCGGTTCTCACGCCGGAATCGCTGAAAGGCAAAGTGGTCCTGGTGGACGAATGGGGAATACACTGCGGCCCGTGTCTGCGGCTGCTGCCCGCCATCCAGAAGCTCCATTCCACGTGGGGCGGCAAAGGGCTGGTGGTGATCGGATCGCACAGGCAGGGCGGCGACGCGAAAGCGGTCGCCGACGTCGCGAAGAAGGTGGGGATCACGTATTCCGTGTACCAGCATGCGGGGATCGAAGGCGAACCTTCGAACGGCGGGGGCATACCGTTCCTGTACGTCGTTTCGCACAAAGGCGAAGTCGTGTACAGCGGCAGGTCGGAACGCGAAGCGACGGGAGCGATAGCGAACGCGATATCGGACGCGCCCTCGAAAGGGGCGGCCTTCGGTTCCGGAGAGCTGAAATTCTACAAACAGCTTGCAAGACGGATTGCGTACGGAAACAATCTGGAAGCCGCGGCGGCGCGGCTGAAGATCGACGCCAAGGCGGACACGCCCAAAGGACGCGAAGCCGCGGCGATACTCGAAAGCATAGAGAGAATCCGGACGGACGCGGCGGCGCGCATAGCGGACTGCAAGACGTCCGCGCCGGCGAAAGCGGTGGCCGAGATGGAAATGTACGCGCGGACGTTCCCGTCGCGCCGCGCGGAGTTCGCCAAGGATCTTTCCGCGCTGAAGGCAAACCGCGAAGTCCAGCAGATGGCGATTCTCGAAAAGCGCATCGACGCTTTCAACGCGCGCTGGGAGAAGGCGAAAAGCGCGTCGCAGAAAAAGAGTCTCGCCCGCGAGGCGGAAAACCTCGTGAAACAGGCCGCCAGATTCTCGAACGCGAAGGACGCCGGGGTCGCGGCCGAAGCCGCGGGAATCGAATCGGCCCTGAAAGAGAAGATGGCCGAGGCGGGCGCGAAACCCGCGAAATAGTTCCGGCGGTTTTCCTGGACATGCGAAAACGGGAAGGCGGGGCAGCCCCGCCTTCCCGTTCCGGTTTCAAGGCGTGCAGGTATTACGCCTTGATTGCGTCGCGCATCGACTCCGTCTCCGCGGAGAAGATGGCCTGCATCAGCTGTACGACCTGCTTGATCAGATCCTCCGCCTGCGCGAAGAGATCCTTCGTCTGGTCGAGGCTTTCCTGGGCCTTCTGCTGGGCGGCGTTCTTTTCCGTGGCGTAGGACTGCATTATCGCGTTTATGCTCTGGATGCCGCTCTGCGCGACGTTGCCGATCGCGGTGATGATGTTGTTGTAGGCCTGGAACTTGTTGATGTTGCGGGTCGCCTCGAGGAACTTTTCGTCCATCTTGCGCGAATCCTGCGCAGCATCGACCTTCGCGTTCGCGAGGCGGATGTCCGCCGCGCGTTCGTTGGCCGTGGTGACGCCCGGAGCGGCGAGTTCGCGTCCGGCGTAGGCCCGCGCATACTTCAGGTTCGCGGCGGCGTCCGCCACTTTCACCTCCGCCGCGGCCTTCTGGGCCGGGGTGGCGTTTTCGGGCAGGAGGGCTCTTTCGCTCTGCGCGTTGGCGTACTCGTTTTCGTAGCGCAGGAGGTCGTCCTTGAGCGCCGCGCGGTACGTCTGCCTTGCGGATTCGATCGCCTGCGGATGGGTTTCGGCCACCTTGTGGCGCAGTTCGTCGGCGTATGCGGTACGCTCGTTCCGGACCGCGGTTTCGAGATCCGCCTTGGAGGCGTCCCTTACGTTCACGTCGGTCTTGTACTTCACGAGCTTCATGTTCTCGGCGGGCGTGCGGGTGCTTGGATCCTTCGCATCGAGCTGCTGCATTTCGTTGTACGCGTCGAGCTTCGCCTTGGCTTCGGCGAGTTTCGACCCGGGCGGAATGTCGGCGTCCTGCAGAGGCTGGTTCATGTCCTGCACGCGGTTGAGCTTTATCTCGTCGCCGGTCTTGGCCGCCTGCGCCGCCGCGTAGCGCTGCTGCGCGGTCGCGGAGTTGGAGAAGCCCTGCTCCACGCGGTTGGCGACTTCGTTGCCGACCGCGGCGCGCGTGGCGTTGAGCTGGTTCTGCGCGTTGACCGCCTTGTCGGCGGCGTTGAGCATGTGCACGCCTTCCTTGGCCACGGTCACGCCGCTCGTGTCGAGCGTCTTCATCTGCGAGCGGAAGGCGGAACCTTCCTTGCCGACGGTGTAGAGCGAGAATCCGACCTGGACGGCGCAGGTCGCGATGCTCGCGGCCATCGCCGTGATCGCGGCGGTGCGCTGCTGGCTCGCCTGCGCCATGATGCTGTTCTGCACCATCGCCGATTCCGTCAGTCTTTCCTGGCGGGCGGCGTCGCGCTGTCTCTGGGCGACTTCGACAAGAAGAGCCATGAGTTTGTAGAGGTCGAACATCACGCTCTTCGACTGCGGATTCGCATTGGCGGAGATTTCACCGAGCATCTTGACGAGAGCGTCCTTGAACGCCGCGATTTGTTCGTCGGTCAAGTTGAACGTCGCCTTGTCCGCGGAGAGTTTCGCGCAGAGGGAGTCGATCGCGCTCTGGTCGACCTTGCCCGGAGGCTCCAGGTCGTTCGGGATTCCCACGGTGTAGGTGGTCTTGCCGTCGGCGGATTTCATGGTGACGGTAAGGGTCTCCTTGCCGTCCGCGCCGGGAGTCTTCGACACGGTGCCGATTTTGGAGAGGAGCGTCTCCCAGTTGACCGCTCCCGCTCCCGCGTTTACCTGTATGCTCATGGCTGAATTCCTTTCTTATATGGCGGTTTTACGCCATCTGGCCGATATTCCTGGCGATTTCGCCGCTTGTCTCCGTGGCGGAGGCGAGAAGCTGCGCCGTGCCGGAGATGGACGACTCTATCGCCTGGAGTATGGCTTCGAGTTCTTCCTCGCTCTCTTCCATGCGCTGGCGGAGCATGGCGAGCGTCTTCTCGGTTTCGGTGGTTTCGGACTGCGAAATGCCGGCGGTGTAGCCCTTGTACGCCGCTTCCGCGCCCATGCCGATTCCGGCAAGCTGCAGGATGCGCGTCCCGATGGTCACTGCGGGCTTGATCGCCTCGGCGCCGGCCTTGAGCGTGGTTGCCATGGTGCTTGCGGTCTTCGCCGCGGCGTTCGCAACGTTCGCCGTGGTCTGTACCGCGGTCTGCGCGGCGGATCCCAGCCTTGAAGCGAGCGCCGACGCGCCCGCGCCGGAGGCGATGGACAGCGCGATCGCCGCAACGGTCACGATCACCGCAGCGAGCACCTGCGCGGCCTCCTTGCTGAGCCCCGCCTTTTCAAGCGCTCCCGCGAGCTTTTCGGTGAGCTTGCCCATCACGCCGGTCTCGTTGAGGACCTGCATCGCCAGAGCCACGCCGGCTCCGACCACCGCCCCGACGGCCAGTCCGCCGGTGGCGACGCACGCTATGACCGCGCCGAGAATCGCAAGCCCTGTCATGAGCCAGCCGAAAATCTTGTTGCGCTTGCTCGCTTTTTCGGCCTTTTCCATGTCGTTCAGAGTCTTTTCGATCTTTTCTTTGCGGTCTTTGTGCTCCGTCTTGTAGGACTCCTTGTTGATCTCTATGCGGTCCTTGGCCATCGCGGCCTGGCGCTCCTCGTTGTCCATCTGCAGATATGCAATGAGCTTTTCGAGGTTCGCCTGGAGCTGCTTGACGTCGCCGGGATTGTCGAGCGACGGCACGTTCGCCGCGCCTGCGGTCTTCTTTTCCGCGGTTCCCGTCACAGTCTCGTTGCTCTTGGTGACAAGCACGTTCGCGCCTGAAAGCACTTCGAGAGCCTTGGAAAGGACTTCTCTCGCTTTCGACTGGTCGCCTGCGAGCTTTTCGGTCTGGGTCGGCATCGTCGCCGGGGTCGCCAGACCTCCCACTTTGGATATTTCTCCGGACATTGCTGTTCCTCCGTTGTCTGTTTTCCTGAAAGTTCCGCCAGGCTTTCCGCCCGACCCGTTCGCGGTGTCTACACGCGGCGTCTGAAAAGGTTACAGGTTTTTTCTTGCGGAACGGCGTTTTTTTCATTCGATCGTTTTTTTCAGCTCCGCCGCCTTCGCCCTGTAGGCGCGGCCGGTTTCGGTGTCGTTCGGGCAGTACTGCTCGAGCGCGGCAAGCGCGCTGAGCGCGTTTTCCCTGTCCCCGAGCGCAACGTAGCATTCGGCCGCGTGGAGCTGGGGCTTGGGGTTGGAGATGTCGAGGAACGACGCGTAGCAGTACGACGCTATCGCGCCCTTGTAGTCCTTCTTCACCTGCTGCACCGCGCCCACGCCCATCCAGAATTTCGGATTCAGGTGGTCGAACAGCACGAGGAACTGGAAGAGTTTGAACGCTTCGTCGTATTTCCCGGTGTTGTAGTAGCTGAAAGCGAGCGAATACACCGCTTCGAGCTCTTCGTTCGAAATCCCCTTCGTCTCTTTGAGGGTGACGCCGTCTTCGATGAAGGCTTTCGCCGCTTTTTCGATTTCCGCTTCTGTTATCTCTTTCATTGTTTTCCCCTTTTTGTTTTTCAGACCATCTCGGAGCGGTTCTCTTCGATCGTCTTGGTGATGTCCCTGTCGAGTTTGTCGAGAGCCTTTTGTATGGAGGCGGCGATGTCGGCGGCCTCGGCCTTTTTCTCCTTCTTCTCGATTTCGGCGTTGCTTTCCGCCTGCTCCGGCTCCGCCTGTTCGCCTGCGGCGGCTTTCACGGCGGCGGCGACTTCGCTCATCGTCGCGGCGCCGATTGCGTCAGCGCAGGACTGGATCTGGCTCTTGTAGCCCGAAATCTTCGCCTCCGCGGATGCGATGGCGTTCGTCAGATCGCGGATTTTCGCGTCTTCCTCGGCCTTCTCCCTCTTGAGCGCTTCGACCGTTTCGCGGTGCTCCTTGCCTTCCTCCACGGCGTTTTCGATCGCTTTTTCAAGCGCTTTGATTCTCGTCTGGAGCTCGGCGGAGCGTCCCTTTGCGGCGGACAGATCGTCTTGATATCCTTTTATCGACTCTTCCTCGTCGGCGATTTCCGAATTCAGCAGTTCGATTTTCACGAAGTTCGCCCTCTGCGAGTCGCTTACGCGCTCGGCCATCGACGAAATGACCGTCATCAGGATGGCGATCCGGCGCTGCGCGACGTTCTGGCGGGTTTCTTCGTTCTCGCTCTTCAGCGTGGCCACGAGCTTGTCGAGATCCGCCGGGGCGGATACGACATTCACCGAGGCTCCGCCGATGATTGCGGACTTTTTGACGCCGCCGGCCTGGGCCTCTGCGGATTCCTGCAGATCGGCGCCGTAGGCGATTTTCGTGTTTGAGGTGTTGAGTTCTATTGGCATGGTCGTGTTCCTTTCTGTTGTGCTTACACTTCAAATCCGAAAAGGTTACAC
>CACYEO010000099.1 GCA_902773475.1 uncultured bacterium
AATCCACCGCGCACGCTCGATGCGCGCGTCGTCCGGCAAGACGGACAACACCGGGAACATCGCGAGCATACTCGAACTGCGCCGCGAGCAGGCCGCAATTCTCGGATTCGGGAGCTATGCGGAGCTTTCGCTTTCGCAGAAGACGGCGCGGACGATCGAAGCCGTGGACGCAATGTCCGGACGCCTCGCCGCCGTCGCCGTTCCGGCTTCGGAGCGCGAATACGGCGAACTGAAAGAATTTGCGGCGGAGCGCGGCGGCCCCGGAGAATTGGCGCCGTGGGACATAGCCTACTGGGCCGAACGCATGCGCGAAGCCAAGTACGGCTACGAAGAAGAGGAACTCGCCGAATATTTCGATTTTCCGCAAGTCTTGAACGGCCTTTTCTCGCTGGCCGCGCGGCTCTTCGGCGTCAAAATCGAGGCTGCGGACGGCGAAGCGCCGGTGTGGCATCCCGACGTCCGGTTCTTCCGCGTCACGGAGGACGGCGAAACGGTTGCGCACTTCTATCTGGATCCGTATTCCCGCCCCGAAACGAAATCCGGCGGAGCGTGGATGAACGAAATCGACACGCGCGAAGTCCGCGAAGACGGCACATGCGTAAAACCGCTTGCGCTGATAGTGTGCAACCAGCGCAAGCCCGCGCCGGACGGCAGATCGCCGATGCTCTTCCGCGAAGTGGAGACGCTTTTCCACGAATTCGGCCATGCTCTGCAGCACATGCTTTCGCGCGTGGACGACCCCGAGGCTTCGGGCATAAATCTGGTCGACTGGGACGCCGTGGAAATAGCGTCGCAATTCATGGAGAACTGGTGCACGGAGCGCACGACGCTTGCATCGACCGCGCGCCACTCCAAGACCGGAGCTCCGCTGCCGGAGGAGCTTTTGCAGAAAGTCGCGGCGTCGAAGAAATACCGCGCAGGTTCGGTCTGCGCGCGCCAGCTGGCTTTCGCGCAGATAGACATGGATCTGCATTCCGTTTTCGATCCGGCGCGCGACGGCTCGCCCAACGATGCGAAGAACCGCGTCTTCGACCGCTTCCTGCCGCGGGGGTACGACCCGCGGACGGACCGGTTCCTGCATTCGTTCTCCCACATTTTCGGCGGCGGATACGCGGCGGGATACTACAGCTACAAGTGGAGCGAAGTCATGTCCGCCGACGTCTTCGGCGCGTTCGAGGACGCCGGACTCGACAACGAAGCGGCAGTGCGCGAAACCGGACGCAGATACCGCGAAACGTTCCTCGCGCTCGGAGGATCGAAAGATCCGATGGAAGTGTTCCGGGAATTCCGCG
Source organism: uncultured bacterium (assembly GCA_902773475.1). Taxonomy (GTDB): domain Bacteria; phylum Verrucomicrobiota; class Kiritimatiellia; order RFP12; family UBA1067; genus CADCBS01. The sequence goes on from CACYEO010000099.1 coordinate 1,293, forward strand.
GGCGCGCGCCGTCCGCGGACGCCCTCCTCCGCCAGAGCGGCCTGACGGGTGTCGCCGGATGAGCGCGCTCCCGGAAGATGCCGCCGCGCCGTTCGCGCCCGAGAAACTCGCGGCGCGGCTCGGAAGTTCGCAGTGCGCGGCAGACGCCGCGGAGTTCATCCTTTCCGGCGGCAAATTCCTGCGCCCCGCGCTGACGCTGGCCGTGTGCCGCGCGCTGCGGCGCGGCGCGCGCGGCAACGGCGCGGAACAGCCCGGCGCCGCGGAATCCGCAATGGTCGCGGTGGAATGCTTCCACCGGGCGTCGCTTCTCCACGACGACATCCAGGACGGTTCGCCCGAACGCTACGGAAAGCCGTGCGTGCATGCGGCGCTGGGCGTTCCGCGCGCGATAGCGCTTGGAGACTGGCTCGTCGCGCGCGGATACGCGCTGCTGTCCGGCCTGCGGTGCGCGGAAGAAGCGGTGCGCGCCGCCTGCGCGCACCATGCCGGAATGTGCGAAGGCCAGGCCCGCGAACTCGCGCGTGCGCCGGCGACCCCGGCGGAAGCGCTGGAAATCGCGCGCCTGAAGACCGGTTCCGGTTTCGCGCTCGCCGCCGCGCTCGGCGCAATAACGGGCGGCGCGGCGGAATTCGCGGATGCGGCGGGCGAGTTCGGATTCGCCTACGGGACGGCTTTCCAGCTCGCGGACGACGAAGCGGACGGCGATTCGCCGCTCGCGGCCTGCGGGCTGGACGGCGCGGAGCGCGCCGCAATAGCGGCGCGCGCGCTTGAAGAAGCAGGGTCCGCCGCGCGCGCCGCCGGCGATGCCGCGCTTTCAGACGCGCTTCTGGAATTTCTCGAACCGCTCGCGCGGCGCATGTAGCGCCGGATCGGCGGAACGGCGGCGCTAAGCGCCGCTTGCGCTTTCCTGCAGAGACACGTCGGAAAACACGCAGACCTCGGCGCCGTCGCGCTGCTCTATCGCAAACGCAAAACCCGGCGGCACGCACTGCACGGCGGGCGCGGACGCGTCGAGAACTATTCTTTTCACCGCATCCGGGGGAGGAGGGACGCTTTCGCACGGGCGCGAGGTCGCGCACAAGACGGTTCTGCCGCACACCGGCCAGAACCATTTCGTTTCGCGCTTGTGCAGGAACCACCCGCGCACGGGCCGGCCGGGGGAGTTGCTGATCGTATAGAAACGGCGCACGGCGGACATGTCGAACGCGTTGCAATGGCGCAGACGGCCGCGCTCGTCCGCGTGTTCGCCGCACTCGACCGCGTCCGGCAGCGCGATCCGCCTTCCGGAGTTCATTTTACCGCGTTTCTCACGAGCTCGAGCTTCATCAGAAGCTTTACCATGCCGTCTTTGTCGAGACGTGTCGTATTGTGCGAGTTGTAATCTCCGCAGACCGACGCGGCCGCCCTGCCGACGTTGAAATACTTGTCGTAGTTCAGATCGCGGTTGTCGGCTGGTATGCGGAAATACCCGCCCAGATCCTGCGCATCGGCCATCTCTTCGCGCGTGACGAGCGTTTCATACAGCTTCTCGCCGTGGCGCGTCCCTATCACGCGGATTTTGCTTTTGGACTTCGTTATCGATATCAGAGCCTCCGCAAGCGTCTGGAGCGTCGCAGCGGGAGCCTTCTGGACGAAAAGATCGCCGTTGCATCCGTTCTCGAAAGCGTACAGCACCAGATCCACCGCTTCGTCGAGCGTCATCATGAAACGCGTCATATTCGGATCGGTGATGGTTATATCCTTCCCGGCGGCGATCTGGTCGAGGAACAGCGGAATCACGCTGCCGCGGCTCGCCATCACATTCCCGTAGCGGGTGCGGCATATCACGGTGCGCGATTCCGGACCGAGTTCGCGGGCCTTGGCGACGGCCACTTTCTCCATGAGGGCTTTGGACATCCCCATCGCGTTGATTGGATACGCGGCCTTGTCAGTGCTGAGCACGACGACGCGCCGCACGCCGTTGTCCACGGCTGAGCCGATGACATTCGCGGCGCCCAGGATATTTGTCTCGACGGCCTGCATCGGGAAGAATTCGCAGGACGGGACCTGCTTCAGCGCGGCGGCGTGGAAGACGCAGTCCACACCGGCCATCGCCCCGTCCACCGAATGCCTGTCGCGCACGTTTCCGATGTAGTATTTTATGGAAGGGTCCTTGTAGACGTGGCGCATGTCGTCCTGCTTCTTCTCGTCGCGGGAAAAGATGCGGATCTCCTTGAAGCGTCCGCGGAATCTCTCCAGAACGGCGGAACCGAACGAACCGGTGCCTCCGGTTATGAGCAGCGTCTTGTCCTTGAAATCCGTCTCAGCCATTTTCTCCGCCTCCTTCGCGCATCTTAGAGATGCGCAGCATGCGTTCACCGACATCCTCGAATGTGACGTCCGCCGAATAGACGTCGCTGTAAAGCCTGTACGCTTCGTCGATATCGCCGGCCTCTTCCGCGCAGAGGCCGAGCCTGTAGAGCACCATCTTCTTCATGTCGTCCATCGTCGTCAGCAGCGTGAGCGCTGCCTTGAGCTGCAGCACCGCCATGTCGCGCTGGCCGTTTGCGATGAAGCACATTGCAAGATGGTAGAGCGATCCGACACGCTCCTTGGGCGAGCGCTGCGAAAGCTGGAACTGCTCCATCGCATCTTTGTAGAAGCCGTATTTGTAGTACTGCAGCCCCAATTCGTAGCGCAGGCGCAGATCGTTGGGATAGCGGCCCACGCGCTCGGCGAGGTCGTCGAAAACGAACTGGTCCATCTCGTGCTGGAGTTCCGCCGCCTCTTCTTCGCGGCCCTCCTTGCGGAGAGCCTCCGTGCGGGCCGCGTAGTCCTGCACCCTCACGCTTGATAGCATCCCGTCTATGTTGGGATCGGCCGCAGCGACTTTTTTCGCCGCCTCGAGCACTTCCGCCGCTTCCGCGAACATCTTGTTCTGCACGTATATGCGCGCGAGCGCGCGGTAGTAGTTCACGTTCGCGGGTTCTTTTTCGATTTTCTCCCGCGCTTCGGCAATAAGCATTTCCGCGTCGCTGCCGGAAACCACGGCCTTGTTCTGCGCGTCGATCTTCCGGGCCTGCTCCTCGTTGGCGAGCAGGTTGATGTACTGGCCGGGCTTGCCCGCGCCTTCCCATCCGCCGGCTATCGACGCCTGCGCTTCGGCGTTCTTGAACATCTGCAGCGCGCGCTGGTCGTGCGGGCGGAGTTTCACGAGCTTCGCGTACGCGTCGCGCGCCTTGGAATAGTCCTTCACCGCCATGTAGTACGCCGCCACCCGCTCCAGCAGGGCTTCGTCGTTCTGGTTGGCCGCGCTCGCCGCCTCGATCGAGACAAGCGCGATTTCAGGCCTGCCGGCCGCCTCGGCCGCCTTTACGGCGCATTCGATGAAATCGGGATTCAGCGGATTCTGCCGCATCAGCTTCTCGGCCTCGGCGATCGCTTCATCGCCTTTGCCTTTTTTTGCGAGCGACAGGATTTTCTGACGCTGGAAATAGCTGCCCATCCCCTGCATCTTCAACGCAAGCGCACCGGGAGGGTTCGCCCGGAAATTGGCGATTTCCGCCGCGCGCAGAAGCCTGCGGTACTCCACCGCCTCCGGCGCGGCTTCGACCGCCTGGGAAAGCATGTCGACGGCAAACGCGAAGTTTCTCGCCTCCAGCGCCTGCCGCCCCCTGTTGGCGAAGTTCTGGGCCTTTTGGATATTTCCGCCGTCAGCCATTTCGTCTCCCCTTGAGTGCCTGTGAACGTCCAGCGGGAACCGCCGGCCTCACGCCGGCAGTTCCTTCTGCAGCAGCCTGCGCGCCGAACCCTTGCCCTGGAGCAACGCGAGGAAATACCCCTCTATGCGCGCGCCAAGCGGAGTCGCCATGAGATCCGTGCCGAATATCGACTGGTTGGCAAGTATCTCCTTCAACTCGCCCTTGTAGGACGCCGGATCGTTCCAGACGATTCCCGCGAGCTTCGCCTGGAGCTCGTCCTTCAAAGGATCGTCGGAGACCGTCATCGCCCCGCCCTCGTCGTTCACGCCCAGGAGATAGCGCATCCATCCCGCGATCGCGAGCGGAAGAGCGACGAGATTCGAGAAGTCGCGTCCTTCGGCGATATAGCTCTTCACCGTCTCGCCGAAGCGGATGCCGACCTTTTGCGACGTATCGGTCGCGATGCGGCGCGGATCGTCCGGCATGAAAGGATTCGGCAGGCGCTCCTCTACCACTTCGTCGATGAACGCCTTGGGCGAGATGATGCCGGGATTGACGACCACGGGAAGACCCTCGACGTAGCCGAGGCGCTTCACGAGGCGCACGATGTCTGCGTCCTTCATCTCGTCGCAGATGAGCGTG
>CACYEO010000100.1 GCA_902773475.1 uncultured bacterium
ACAGGAGACTCGCGCGGCGGACGTCGTGTTCCGCAACTGCAGCGTCAACGGCCGCGAGAACATCAAGCTCGACCGGTCTTTCATGAAGCTGGAGCGCTACGTCGCGCCGCAGCGGAAGTAAAGGCGTCCATGCCCCCGCGGACGCCCCGCCTGCGGGATCGTTTTCCGGCGGGCGCTCTGCCGCAGCCTGTTGAAGACGGAATCCATGTCTGCTATACTCGCCGCATGAAAAAACAATTCTGCACAACCGCCTTCGCGTTTGCCGCTCTGTGCGCAAATGCAACCGTGAAAATTCCCGCGCCCCCGCCCGCGCCCGCACCGGTCGTGCGCGTTCCGGATCTCCGCACAGACGAAAAACCGGTCGAAATCTCATACACCCGGAAGACGGTGGAAAGCAACACGTGCTTCAAGCGCGTGAAAGCGTCATTCGTTTTCACGAACCCGAACGGGCGGGCGATGTCCGGGGACTTTGAATTTCCCCTTCCCGACGGCGCGGTCGTCTGCGGCTACGCCCTTGAAATCGACGGAACGATGGTTCAGGGAGTAGTGTGCGAAAAGGGAAAAGCGCGTGTCGCCTTCGAAAACGAAATGCGCAAAGGCGTCGATCCGGGGATAGTCGAGCATGTAAAGGGGAATATCTGGAAAACACGAATCTTTCCGCTCATCCCCAAAACGCCGCGCAAGGCCGAAGTCGAATACGTCGCACCGGACACATACGGCATGTCCGCGGAAACGATAATCGAGCGCGACGGCGACGACTGGTTCGCAGCAGGCTCGTACTGCGCTCCGCGGCGCACGGCCGCGGAAACGATAGCGGACTTCAAGAGCGGTACGATACTCTGGGACGCGAGCCTCAGCGCGAAGGACAGCAAAGAATCGTGGATCGCAAAACTCGGCAGCCTTCCGGAATCCGGCGACTGGACGCTCGTCGTCTTCAGGAACGTTCCGGAAAATCCGCGCAGGTTCACCGCGAAGCATGAACTCGTCGCGACGCTCGAAGCCGCGATATGCGACGGCGGAACCGACATCTCCAGAGCCGCCGCGGACGTGAAAGGGCCGGTACTCGTTTTTACCGACGAAATGGACACGCTCGGGCCGGACGGGTTCGACTGCGAAAAAATTCCAAACGCCGCGATAGCAAGCCGCCCCGACGAGCCGGCGCGGTTCATCTCCGTGCGGAAGATATCTGAACACGAGGCTAAATCGGTAAAATCCGCGCGCCGGTTCGAAGGCCGGCTGCTGGCCACAGTCTGGGCCGCGCGAAGGATGCAGGATCTTGCGTCGCAGGCTGATTTCCGGAAAGAAGAATTCCTGGCGCTCGGCCGCAAATACGGAGTGGCCGGGCCGGGGCTTTCGCTGATCGTGCTCGAAACCCTCGACCAGTGGCTCGAACACAAGATAGAACCGCCGGCGGACTCTCCATGCCATGCGGAATGGATGCGCAGGCGCGCGGCGGAAGACGATCCGATCGCCGCGAAGAAACTGCAGGCCGAACACGAAAACAAACTTCTAAAATACTGGGAAGAGCGCGTGAAATGGTGGAAAGACCCGAAGCCGCGCAGGCGCACTCCTTCAAGCGGTCTTTTCGGCAGAGCGGAACGGGAGTCCGCGAGAGCCGCAGGGCCTCGCGCCTTGATTGCGGAGAGAAATGACGCTCTTGCCCCTGAGGACGTCGCGACCGCAGCGCCGATGGCGTGCATGGCCGCCGCGCCGGACGACGCGCCGGCGGCGGAGAGGGCTCCGGCGGCGCGCAATGGCGCAGGCCGCGGCAGGACGCCGTCCGTGACTCTGAAAGCGTGGGACCCCAAGACACCGTACATCGACGCCCTTAACGCCTCCGCGAAAGGCGCGGAATACGCCGCATACCTCAAAGAGCGCGACAGCTATTCAAAGTCGCCGGCATTCTACCTAGACTGCGCAGGCTGGTTCTTCGCGCACGGCGACAAACCGCTTGCGGAAAGGATCATATCCAACCTCGCGGAATTCAGGCTTGAAGATCCGGCGCTCTGGCGCACGATGGGATGGCGCCTGCGCGAAGCGGGGTCGTACGACTTCGCCGTGCTTGCGTTCAGGAAAGTCCTGGCGATGCGCGGCGAGGAGCCGCAGAGCCGCCGCGACCTGGCGATCGTTCTGGCGGAACGGGGAAAAGAGACGCGTTCGAAAGCCGACCTTGAAGAAGCGGCGCGCCTTTTCGCGGACGCCGCGTTCAAAACGTCCGCGCGCCGCAGCGCGCGCAGGAGCAACGATTTCCAGACTTCGATCGTCGCGCTGGAAGAACTGAACGGACTGATCGCCTGGATCGACGCAGCAGAGTGGAAAGACGGGAAACCCGCCGTTCCGGAGTTCGACGCCGCATACAGAAGAGACCTGCCCGTAAAACTGCGCATCGCGATCGGCTGGGACACGGACATGACGGACATCGACATCCACGTGCTTGAGCCGAACGGCGAAGAGGCTTTCTACCAAAACCGGCGCACGGCGGAAGGCGGATTCGTTTCGGAAGACGTCACGACCGGCTACGGCCCGGAGGAATACCTCAAGAAAGACCTGGAAGAAGGCGTGTACAAGATCCTGACGAACTACTACGCGTCGCGGCAGACTGCGTTGACCGGCGCGACGACGGTCACGGCCACGGTGTACACGGACTGGGGCACGGCGCAGGAGAAGCGCCGGATACTGACGCTGCGGCTCGACAAGCCGAAAGAAAAGCACCTGATCGGCGAAGTGAAGCTCTGACGGCGCGCGGAGCGTCCGGCGGGGAAAATCCGCCGGACGGAATCATTTCCGCGCTGGCGGATCGCGGAAAACCGTAACCGAAATCTTCTCGTACGCGAGGCCCTCCACGGCGTTGCGCACGAGATTCTTTATCTGCGGAATGCGCTCGGAAAGGTCGACGTCCCAGCGGGAGCGGATGGCGACCGCCGCGGAAGAGGGGAGGGAGTTCCTCGCGAAAGGATCGTTTTCGGGAAGGACTATATGGACGTTGGCGTCGATTACGCCGTCGATGAGGGAAATCGTGGAAGATATGTCTTCGGCGAGGGCGGACATGAAACGTATGCGTTCTTCGCCGGGGGAGGAAATCATGCCGGTCTTCTTGAACGTCTCGCCAAGGCCTTTCCGGGCGCGGCGGGGGAGGCCGCGGCTTTCAAGCACATTCACCGCGGCGGCGAACGATTTTTCGGAAATGACGACGTTCCAGGTGTTTTCGTCGCCTGCGGTCTTGTGCGCCTCGATACCCTCGCCGAGGAGCGCCGCCATGACGAGATTCGCCTGCGACTCTTCAAGCCCCGAATGGAGCATGACGTCTTTTTCGCATCCCGCGGCGAGAAACGCGGCCAGCGCCGCCGCTGCTGTTTTTGCGATTTTCATATCCCGTGTGCCTGTTTCCTGTTTGTCTGCGGACGCGCCGGCTCCGTCACTGGTTCTTTATGAGCGTCTGGACGGCGCTGGACGATTTGTCGGCGACCTTGGCGACGACTTCCTGCTGGAACGCGAGATTCGCCACCTCGTACTGGAGTTCGAGGAGCTCCGGCGCCGAGAGCGAATGTTCCGCGCTAAGCCGGGTGAGCGCGTGTATGCGGTGGAGCATGCCCTGGTTGTCCGCTTCGGCCATGCGCCACGCGGCCGCGGCTTTGTCGGCGAAAGGTATTTCGGACGCGGCCTGCACGGGCGGCGCGGCCATCGCCGCTTCAAAGCGGCTCACGGCGTCCGGATCCGGCACGGACTGGACGGCGGCAGGCTGCGCAAGCGCTTCCGCGGGGGAATATCCTCCGGCGGACCTCACGGCCTCGACTATCATCTGTTCTGTCATATCAGCAAATCTCCCGCGAGTTTGGCGGCTGCTGGATCGGAAGTCTGCTCCGCAGCCGCGCGCAAGGGCGCTTCGGCCTCGGAACGGCGGTCCATGCGCAGGAGCGCCATGCCTTTGAAGGCCAGAAGCATCGGATTGCCGGGGAATCTGGCAAGCGCGGAAGAATCGATGTACTCCACCGCGCCTGCGAAATCCCGCCTGCTCAAAATCAAGACCGCAACGGCACACGCCACCGACGGCTCGCGGGGCCGGAACCGTTCGAGAACGGAAAGTATCTTTCCGGAAGACTCGAAGCGATTCCGTCCCGCCGCCATCATGGCGACGTTCAACAACAATCTGGCCTCTTCTGAAGAGAGGTCGAACATCAACGGAAGTTGGATGCGATCGAGTTGAGCGCGTCGCTCATGTTCTTGTTGATATTCGTCATCGTCGTGAGGGCGAGGTTCCACATCTGCAGATCGTACTGCAGCTGCTGGAGGTTCGCCTGGACGTCGGGGTGTTCCTGATACGTCTTGAGCGAAATGGCAAGGCGCTCTTCCATCGTGTTGGCGGCGTTGAGCATCGCGTTGTAGACGAGGTCGGTGTGGATCACCTCGTTCAAGCCGATCTGCTGTCCGTCGCCGACGCGCGTGATCGTGCTGGTATTGTCGACCGTCTCGACCATCTTGCCGGGAGTGTGGATGTTGGGTATTGACATTTCCTTGTCCTTTTTTGTTTTTTGTTTGTTGCTGAACCGCGCCTTTCGGCGTCACCGCGCCCCGCCGCCCTCCCGGACGGCAAGACGAAGAAGTTTCCTGGCCAGAGTGTTCGCCTCTTCGAGATCCCTGGCCCTTGCATACTCGCCCGGAGGGAGGCCTTCCCTCAGCGCTCCGGCAAGGCGCTCGTGCAATTTTACCAAAATTGCGTCGTAGCGCGCCAGTGCTAAATTCTTTTGCGGACCGGCGAGTTCGCGCTCGATGTCGAGCATGAAAACCTGTTCCTGCTTCACGGCTTCCATACGACCCTTCCGGAGGAATTGGACAGAACCACGCTGTCGCACGAAATTTCAAGTATCTCGAATCCGGCGACCGAGGCGCCTTCGAACACGCGCCGCCCGTCCCGCATTACGAGGCATCTGTGCGGAACGGTGACGATTCCGCAGACAGGAAGATCGCGCATCTGCGCGGACCTGCGCGGCGAGGCGGCGCGGACGGCCGGCGCGGGCGCGCCCTGCGCGCCGTCGGCGTTCGCTCCGGCGGCGGACGAAGGATCGAAGACTATGGATTCGCAGAGCGTTTTTTCAAGATGCGGAACGTCTTCCGAAAGCGCGGAAACGATCTTGCGGAGGGCCGCGGCGTTGCGCACGCTGCCGGAAAGCGAAACCACGCGGTTCGTCGCGGAATCCACGCGGACTGTCTTGAAAGGCGCCACCATCGAAAGCGTCTCCTCCGCCGCGGCGCGCAGCGTTTCGTCGTCCGAAAGGTCGAGAAGCGCCCCGGGGCAGGCTTCGTAGATGCGCCCCGACGCGGACAGGCGTTCCGCCCGGGTCTTGAAATTCCCCGAGAGGACCGCGCCGCCAGGACCGTCCGACATCTTCAGCGAATACTTCTCCGCGAGCACGGCGAGCGCGGAATTTTTCCCATCTGTCTCCGCCGCCGCGCCGTCTCCGCCGCCTGAGCCTTTTTCGAGAATCGAACATCCGGCCGGCAGGAAACGCAAAAGCGCGAGAACGGCTATGACAATGAAAAGCGCCGCAATCGCCGCAATCAGCAGACCGCGTCTGCCGCGGCCGCCGGTTTTGGAGTCCGCGCTCCCGTCCGGCGCGGCGTCGGGCTGCGGCGGGGGAGGAGCCGCGGGGACGTCTCCGGCCGGTTTTTCCGGCGCGGCAGGCGGAGCGCTTTCCGCCGGGGGAGGCTCCGGGCGGACGAGCGGCTGCCACGCGCCTTCGGCGGGGCCGACGGCGAAAGCGACGCCGCCGTCGATTTCCTTCACGCGGAAAGGCTCGAGAGTTTCCGGCTCGCCGCCTTCGGGAATGAACGACACTCTGTCGCCGGAGACGGAGAATTTCCCGGCGACGCCGGGCACGCCGGAACCCGCGAGAACAATATCGCAGGAGTCGGAACTTCCGATTGTCGCGTCGACTCCCGCGACAAGCGCTATCTCCGCGCCCTTGTTCGGTCCATCGGTTATTTTAAGCAGAAAGTCCATTGTCCGGTTCCTCGAGCTTCATACGGCGCCGTCACAGTTTCAGCCTTCCGAGCGGCTGGATGTTGATTTCGGAGCTGAGTTCCTGGAACGACAGCACCGGCAGTTCGTAATAGTCTTTTTCTATCATCTTCCTGAAGTAGCGGCGGATGTCCACGGAAACTATTATCACAGGCTTCTGCGGTATCTTCGCCAGATCGCCAACCGTGCGCTTGACGACGGCGAGTATGGAGCGGACCGTCGCGGGATCCATGGCGAGGTAGCTGCCGCCGGAAGTCTGGCGGATGGACTTGCGTATCTTCTCTTCGAGCGACGGATCCAGGAGATACGCGGCCATGATGTTCTGCCCGCCGGAGAACTTGTAGGATATCCAGCGGCTGAGCGAGGAGCGCACGTATTCCACCAGAAGGACGGAATCCTTTTCCTTCTGTCCCCACTCTATGAGAGTCTGCGTGATGCGCTTGAGGTCGCGGATGCACACGCCCTCCTGGACGAGGCGCTGCAGAACGTCCGTGATCTTCTGGAGCGGCAGCACGCGCTGGACTTCGCGCACCAGTTCCGGCGCCTCTTTCTCCATGTGGTCGAAGAGGATTCTCGTTTCCTGGAGAGACAGGAACTCGTGCGCGTAGCGCCGCAGCACCCCGGAAAGATGGTAGGACAGCACGCCGCCGTTGTCGAGATGGCGTATGCCGTTCTCGTCGAGTTTCGGCACGTCCTCCTCCTTGACCCACGCGGTCTCGAACCCGGACAGGAACGGCTTGCCGCCCTCGAACGCGATTCCCGTGGCGGTGAGATTGTCCACGTCCTCCAAGGCGAACACGAATCCTTTGCGGAGGACGCCTTCCGACACGGGCACTTCGTTCACGAGCAGCCTGTACCGGCCTTCGGACATTGAAGGATTCAGACTCAGGTTTATGCCGGGGAACGGAACGCCGAGATCGTGGTACAGCGCGCGGCGCACCTGGAGGATCTGGTCGTTGAGCGCATCGTAGGTGAACGCCCCGCGTATCTGGGCGTCGATATCCACCGTGAGCGGCGTGACCATCGAAAAATCGTCGCCGTCCTTCTTCTTCGGACGCGGCGCGCCGCCCTCGGAAGGCGCTGCGGCCGACAGCGGATCTTCGCCCTTCGCGGCGCGCGCGGCGGCGGCCTTGGCTTTCTGCATCAGGCTGTAGCCGACGGCGGCCACGGCGGCGGCGAGGCCGAATATCTGTATTTTCGGGAATCCCGGGATGAGTCCGATGCACACAAGCATGAGCGAGCCGAGGAGGATTGCCTTGGGCTGCGCGAAGAACTGGTCGAAAATGTCCTGGCCGAGCGGTTTGTTGTCGATGTCGCCCACGCGCGTGACGATCACGCCTGACGTTATCGAAACAAGCAGCGCCGGGATCTGGGAGACGAGACCGTCGCCTATCGTCAGGATGGAATACACGTTCACGGCCTTGGCCACTTCCCAGTCCTTCTGGAACGCGCCGATGCAGATGCCGCCGATGATGTTGATGGACGTCATTATCAGGCCGGCCACGGCGTCGCCCTTCACGAACTTCATGGCGCCGTCCATGGCGCCGTATAGCTGCGACTCCTGATTGAGTTCGTTGCGCCGCTTCTTCGCGGTATCCTGGTCGATGGCGCCGGCCCGGAGGTCCGCGTCGATGGACATCTGCTTGCCGGGCATCGCGTCGAGCGTGAAGCGCGCGGCGACTTCGGAGACGCGCTCCGCGCCTTTGGCTATCACCACGAACTGGACGATCGTGATGATAAGGAAGATCACGGCGCCCACCACGAAATTGCCGCCCACCACGAAATTGCCGAACGTATAGATGATTTCGCCGGCGTCCGCCTTGAGAAGGATCAGACGGGTGGTCGTCACGTTCAAGGCCAGGCGGAAGAGCGTAGTGAAAAGCAGCATCGAAGGGAACGTGGAGAACGAGAGCGCGCGCGGCAGATAGAGCGACAGCATCAGCATCACCGTGGATATCATGATGTTCACGGCGATGAGGAGGTCGACCACAGGCGTGGGCAGCGGGACGATGAGAAGGCCGATGATGCACACCACGAGAACGGCAAGCACGAGGTCGCCGAACCGGCTGAACACATTCGAGAAATTCTTCAGTTTCGAGAACATCGCGTCGATTCCGTTCAGGTTTCCAGCAGCGCCAGACGGCAGCGCTCGAACAGTTCGGCGTCCGCCAGCAGCGTTTCAAGTTCGGCGGCCGCGCGGCCGGCGGCCTCTGTTCCGCGCCGCCGCAGCGCCGAAGCCGCGTCGCGCGCAGCGCGTCCGAATCCGGACGAAGTCCGCAGCGCGGCGGGGGAGGACGCGACGAGCGCGGCGAGCGTTTCGGCGCTCACGTTCTCCCCGGTCGGGAAAAGCGCGTCCACCGCGCGGGTGACGGTCGTCACGCCGGGCATGAGCGGCTTCTGCGACTGGCCGTCGACAGGCGAAGAGGCGATCTCCGCGAATTCCGCGTTTCCTATGCCGGTGTCGAAACGCAGCGGCTCGGTGGTGCGTGAAACGGTGAGTCCCATTACTGCACGCCTCCGAATTCCATTGCCGCCGCGCGCAGCATTTCGAAGGCCTCGTTCACGGCGGGGAGCGTCGCCGCGCGTTCGGGGATCCGCACGGCGAAGACCGCCCTGCCGCTTTTCGCGAGATACCCGGTGCGGAGCGTCTGCCGGCGGCCGGGCGCGCGCCGGGCCATCGACAGCAGGCGCGACATGGAAGCCGCGTCCGCGCCGGAAGGGATCGTGACGGCCACTGCAAGCTCTCCGCGCGCGCTTTCGAAATGCAGCTCCATGCCGCTGTCGAAGCGCATCGCCGCCGCGCCGCGCGCGTTCAACGCCAGCCCGCGCAGCCCCGCCGCGCGTCCGAACTCCTCGAGAACGCTTTCTATCCACGCACCGGCGCTCACGACGCCTCCTTCCCGGCGGAATCGTCCCCGTACCTGTCTTCCTCCTCGATAAGCCCGTCGAGGTGCTCCTGCGCCGCGTCCACGAGCCGCGCGCGGTCGCCCTCGCGCGCGAACATGCGCGGCGAAAGCATTCTGAAAAGGCGCACGAGCTCGCGCGCGAAATCCATGCGCGCTAGGAGCTTTGACATTCCGCAGGCTCCTATGAAAGCCGCGATCTCCGACGATTCCACGTACTGGCGTTCGGTGAGATCCACGGTGCGGCCCGTCATCTGCGCGGCGTCCATGAGGCATTTCTCGGCGAACTGCGTCCCCATCCTCTCCCGCAGACCGTCGAACTTTTCGAGAACCGTCTGCAGAACCTGGACGCACTGGAGGTCGAGCGTGATGCGGCGCAGCTCCTCCGGCGACTGCGAAGGCGACGGAGACTGCAGATCCGCGCCGCAGCCCGCGAGCAGAAAGTCTATCGCGTTCTTGAGCCCCTCCGGTCCGCGCGCCGCCATCAGAGAGCGGAAGCACTGCTGCGGAGTGGTGAACCCGATCGTCTCGCTGCGGTAGAGATCGCGCAGGCTCTGCATTTCCTCCGGCGTGGACGCCCTCGCGTTCACCTCGGCGGCGAGATTCACGCCGGCGCGGACTTCCGCGCCCTTCTCCTGCATCAGGAGCGTCTTTGCGCGGCGCACGATGTCGGCGGCCGATGTTTCACCCGAACCGAACGCCTGTTCGAGAATGTCGAGCATCGCGAACTGGTGCGAAGGGTCGGTGCTGCCGCGCGCGAGCTCTTTCAGCAGCTCGCGCGCGTCCATCGGCGCGCCGGACGAAATCGAATTGCGCAGATTGCGCGCCGCGCGCGACAGGAATTCGCGCCCCGGCATGTCCGGCATCATGGAGAGCCACGTCTCCACGGCGCGCACGAGCGAGGAGCGCGGCCCCTGCATTTCGCCCATCTTCCTTTCGGAAGCGCGCTTGAGGGCCTTTTCCTCGAACTGGAAAGAAAGCTCCTCCATCGAATCCTCGAGCTCCGCGAGCGGATCCGCTTCGAGCACGACGCCTTCGCCGAATATCTCTCCGCGCGCGGGAACGGCCGCCGGCGCCTCGGCGCGCGACATCGCTTCCATTACGCCCGCCATCGAAGAGGCGTAGGTCTGCCGCATCACGAGTGAAGGATCTATCGCCATTACATGGCCATCCTTCCTCTGTTGCCGGGCATCGTGCGCTCCCGGGGCGGCGAGCCTTCGATCCACACCGTGCAGGGTCCGTGGAACCTCATCAGCATTTCGCGCGGACTGCGCGGCAGAATCATGTCGAGCAGCGTGAGTTTCGCGCAGAATCCGGACGGCGGCGCGCCTGTGTAGGCGACAAGCGCCTTGGGACGCACCGAAAGCGTCTCGCCGTCCTCCACGTTCACGCGCATCGTACGCCCGGCCGTGGCGACGACGACCCACGAACCTTCGTCCGTTCCGCTCTCGCCCGTCACTGCGAACGAAGTCACGGTCGCCGCGCCGGCGATGCTCAGCGGGACGAGCCTGACGTTTTTCGCCCCGGTGCGCGCCGACGCCGGCGCCACGAGAATCTTGGAGGAAACGGCGAAAACCGGCTCGGCGCAGGGAATGTAGGTGAGGAACGGACGCGCCGAATCGGAGAACAACGTCTTGCCGGTCGTCTCGAAAAGCGACAGCGCGGCGCGATCCGGCATAAGCCAGCCCTTGCGCCGCCTGCGGACGGCGGTTCCAAGGAAAGCCGCAGGCTGCGTGCGGCCTGCAAGCCACGCGCCGGCGCCCGTTTCGGCAAACCCGGAATCTATTTTCACCAGAACAGCCATCCCGAAGAATCTTTTTCTTTCTGCGCGCCGTCGGCGCGCTCCCTGGCGGCCCGCGCCGCTTCTTCCATAAGACGGCGGTCGAGCGCTTCGCGCGCGGCGTCCAGTCCGGAGGCCGATATATCGGCCTCCGGGCGCGGCGCTCCGGAAGGCTGCGCCGGAGTGGTGATCACGTAGCGTTCGGCGTTGCGCGCGGCCTCTTCCAGGCGCGCTTCAAGAGCTTCCGTCTCGCGGCGGATGAGTTCGGGAGATGGCTGGGCGGAAAACGCGGCCTTCCCGCCGGCGGCTTTCTTCTCCGCCGCGGCTTTTTCGGCAGACTTCTTCTCCGCCGCCGCCTTTTCAGCGGCTTTTCTCTCTTCGGCCGCCTTCTTCTCCGCCGCCTTTTCGGCAGCCATCCTCTCTTCGGCCGCCTTCTCCTCCGCGGCCTTCTTCTCTTCCGCGGCTTTTTCGGCCGCCGCTTTCCTTTCAGCCTCGGCCCGCTCCGCCGCTTCAAGCTCTTCCTCGGCCTTGCGGCGCGCGGCGCGGCGGTCGTCGTCGCGCTTCTTCGCCGCCTCGACGAGCGCTTTCTTTTCTTCCTTGAACTTGAGGTCGCGCTCTTCCTTGACCGCCGCGCGCTTCAACGCGCGGATTTCGCGTTCGCGGTCCAGCTCTTCGGCATCGTCCAGGACGGTCTCCATCTCGAGCGTGTCGCGCAGACGCCGCGCCTGCATGCGTACAAGAGCCTCGGAATCTATATCGACTATGTGCGGCGTGAGGATGAACATGCGCTGTACGGTCTCCTTGCGCGTGGAGGATCCGCCGAAGAGCCATCCTATGAAGGGAATGTCGCGCAGCCACGGAATGCCCCATCCGGCGTCTTCCTCGATGTCGCGCAGATAGCCCGCCAGAAGAATCGATTCGTCTTCGAAAACCGCAGCCTGGGTTATCAGCGAGCTGGAGCGCTTCATCGGCATCGCATCCACGGAGACCGATTCGAATCCGCCGTCGTCGAGCTGGAGCGACAGCCATATCTGATCCGTCCCGGCGGAACCCGGCGCCGCCACGATGCGCGGCTTTATGTTCAGTTTCGTTCCGGCGCTCACTTCCTGGAGCGACGCGACTTCCGTACCCACTACGCGCGCATGGTAGCTTTGGGTGTCGGTAATCATCGCGGCGAGATTGTTCACGGTCAAAAGCGACGTGCGCGATATGGATCTCGCCTTGCCCTTCTCGCGGAGCGCGGTAAGGGACGCGGACACGTTCGCGTCCTTGCCGAGATACGTCAGCGCGCCCGCAAGGCCGCGCCCGCCGAGGCCGGCCGCGTCGAACAGGTTGCCGGCATTCTCCCCGATTGCTCCGGATGTGTGGCCGCGCCCGCCTTCGACCTTCAGCGCGAGCTGCCAGTCGAGCGCGTCCTTGCGCGACATTTCCACCACGGTAACGCCGATTTCCACGAGCTTGGCCGGCTTGTCGAGCTGGCGTATGACTTTTTCATACGTCGGCAGGCGCGAGACCACGTCGCGTACGACAACGGCGTTCAGCCGGTTGTCGGCGCGTATGACGGGCTTGAACGAAAACGCGGCGGCGAGTTCGGCTGAATCGGTCGTATTGGAGACGGAAGAGTCGCGAGTGCGGGCGCCGTCGGAAGACACGAGCTCTTCCAGCAGATGCGCTATGCCGCGCAGCGTGACGGAAGATTCCGGGCTTGACACGCTGAAGCTGACGTCGTCCGCCCACGTATGCACAAGCGGGAACACGCGGGTTTCCACTTCGTTCCACGTGCGCATTTCGCGCAGTTTGTCCGCCTTCGCGACGGTTTCGGCCACAATGGCGACGTAGCGCGGCGGACCGGATACCATGATAAGCCGCCCGTCGGAAGTAGTGCGTATCGGGAAGCGCTCGTCCTCCACGCCCAGATCGCGCAGCATGGAACGCACCTCGGGCGCGGCCATGTATTTCAGATCGATGAGCATGGCCGTGGTTTCGCCGGCGCCGTAGATGTAGAGAGCCGCGCCGTCGTAATACCACGCAAGATTGTGAACGGTCGCTATCTTGCGCAGGAAGTCGGCGGCGGGGACGTCCTTGAACTCCCCGGAAAACGCGCCTCCGACAGCGGGAGACATGACTATGGAAAGCCCCTGCGCCACCGCGAACGTGTCCAGCGCGGTTCTCAAGTCCATATCGCGCGCGGTGAGCGAATACCGCGGCGTCTTCCACGGAATCTCAGCGAGCCGGCGCGCGACGGCGTCGCCTTTTCCCGTCTTCGGCGCGGCGGAAGCGCCGCAGGCGAAGAGCGCCAGCGCAGCCGCGATTGCCGTGATTGTCTTGAACATTCCCAGTCCGCCTTTCATCTAAGGTCTTATCATCATCACCTGGCCGTCGGCGGCGTCTCCGGAGCCGCCGTCAGTTTCGCCGGTGCGTTCGCGCCACCAGTCGCACGAATCCATGAAAGTTTCAAAAAGTCTCGCCAGACCGTGCGGCCCCGCGTTATCGGGCGCGTCCTGCCAAAGCGTCAGCGACCCGTCGATATACGCGAGAACCGCGTCTTCGCGGAGCATCCTTCCCGCCGCGTAGGCCGCGAAGAGAGGCGCCTTTTCCGGCCCGTCCGCGAGTTTGTGGCTCAGCATCACGCGCCCTCCGCGCGAAGACGCCTCCACTTCGATTCCGTCCACGCGGAGCACAAACGAATCGCCGCCGCCGGATTCCCTGTCGGGATAACCGATGGCGTCAAGCAAAGCGTCTATGGCCGGTGCGGACATTTCTGAGGCTAATCCTCCGTGAAAGCTTGAATATTATACCAAAACCCGCGCAGTCTGGCATATTGACTTGA
>CACYEO010000101.1 GCA_902773475.1 uncultured bacterium
GGGGTTCTGGCCGCAGCCGCTTCCACCAATGCCGTTTTCAAGGACAGGCTGAACAGGCTCGACTGGTTTCTTGCGGACAAATTTCCAGCGAGGGCAGCCTCGTTTGACAAACGCCTTGCCGCTTCCATTCCTGCATATTGCATGAGCATTCAGAGAAAGAACCTCTGCGAAAAGATCCGTGCCGAATACTTCTCCGCTGGCGAAACCAACCGATGGTACGAATTTCGCCAGCCGATAATGGATCAATTGACTTCAGTGCCGACGAACGAGTTGAATGATGTTTCCGCAGCTCTGGCATGGTAGGCGGTAAAGAGAATCGAGAACCTGGAACTGCGCATGGGTCAAGCGGAGCGGCGGCATGCCGCAGGCGCTCAGGAAAGTGGCGAAGCAGGGTCGCGAAGACTGTCGGGAACTGCGAAGCCTGTCGCAGAAAAACGCGTTCGCCGCGCTCGCGTGCACAGGGGAGCAGATTGGCGAGATCGTCCACGGGGACGTAGCCGCGGACAAGCGGCTTATCGAGGCGTCGCTCCTTGCCGGGCGCTACCTTGCCGTACGACAACTTGGCCTGGCGGCAAAGCGGCAAAGTGACGCATTCCCCGACACCGCCGTTTCCGACACCGCCGTTGCGGGAAGACCGCTCGTCGACCATATCGTTCATGGCAACCCCGGCTTTGCCTCGCTTGGAGACTCGGGCCTTGCCGCATTCCGAATGGCGTGCTGCGGACCTGCGGCAGGTATAATGGCAACCTGCCATTTGCGCAAATTTCAGCCAGTGCCGCCCGATTCGCGGACGGCGGGCGGGTCAGGAGGCGAAGAGTTCTTCAAAGAAGCGCGAGAGGTAGTCCGGCGAGAAAGCCGATGCGTGCGGCAGAAGGCGTATTGCGCAGGAAAGCGGCCTGCCGTCCGGCGTGCGCAGCGCGGAGAGACTTCGCGGATGTAGCGGCGAGGTCTCTTCCAGCGGTTCGTTTCTGACGACGTCGAGGTACGCTCCGGCTATGCGGCCCGCCCGCACGGCTTCGACAAGCGCGTGTTCGTCGACCGCATTGCCGCGCCCGACATTTATCACCGCCGCGCGCGGCGGAAGGGCGGCGAGAACATCCGCCGAGACGATGCCGTCCGTGCCCGTGTCGGACGGAAGCGCGACGACAAGCCAGTCGGCGTCTGCAAGCGAGGGGATCAGTTCGCCGATGTTCGAGCGGCGGATGCCTTTCGTTTCCACCCCTAGCGCACCGATCAGCCGCGCGACGGCGCCGCCGACAGCGCCGCATCCGAGTATTACAGCGCGCGTTCCGGCGAGCGTGAAGCAGTACGGCGACAGCGCCGCGCGCGGCCACGGATCGCCGGCGGCCTGGAGTTCTTCCGCGCGGTACAGCCCGCGGGCGTGCGCCAGCATGAAGGCGGCGGCGGTTTCCGCCATGACAGGTCCGTGGAAGCGCCCGTGCCGGACCGTTACGGAACCCGGCACCGACTCCGGGCGCGGCATCCATTCGCGTCCGGCGGACGGCGTGGCGAGGACGCGCAGACGAGGCGCGAGCGCGAACCATTCTTTCCTGAACTCCCATGCCAGCGCGTGCGTGGCGGACGGCAGGGCGCGCAGGAAATCCTCCTGCGAGCGGCATATCGCGAAATCCGATCCTGCGGGCGCGAGCGCGCGCAGGCGCGCTTCGCCGGCGCTGTCGAGTCTGAAGCACCGGATCGGCCAGTCGAGCCAGACTGCGAAAAAAGGGGGTGTAGGGCTGTCGTTCACGGCGCGGGCGGGGCAAAAACGGCGGCGACATCCGGATCGGAAACGCGGGAGACGAGGAAGTCGCGCGCAGCCGCGTAGATGGAATCTCCGGATCCGCCATCCCACATCGACCGGACGAGACGGGCGAGTTCGGCGGTCGTTCCGGGCGGGAGCGCGGAAAGCGCGCGGCGTATCACCGGTATGTAGCTGCAGGACATTGAAAGTTCGGACACGCCGAGCGCCGTCCACACCGCCGCGATGACGGGATCGGAGGCCGATTCTCCGCAGACCGCGACAGGGATGCCGGCGTCTTCGGCCGCGCACACCGTCATGTCGACGAGTTTCAGCACGGCCGGGTTCACGGGCTGGTAGAGGTACGCGACGGCTTCGTTGCCCCTGTCCGCGCCCATCGTATACTGCACAAGGTCGTTCGTGCCGATCGAGAAGAAATCGACTTCGCGGGCGAAGGCGGCGGCGTTCAGCGCCGCGCTTGGAAGTTCTATCATGACGCCGCGGCGTATGTCGCGGTCGAAAGGGATTCCCGCGAATGCGAGCTGGGTCATGGCGCACGACAGTTCGAGATTCGCTTCGTGCAGTTCTTCGACCGTTGCGACCATCGGGTACATAACTGCCACGCGCGCGGACGCGGAGGCGCGCAGTATGGCGCGCAGCTGCGTGCGGAGCACGGAGCGGTTTGAAAGCAGGAATCTTATGGAGCGGTTGCCGAGGAACGGGTTCGGCTCGGAGCCGGAGCCGGGCATGATCTTGTCGCCGCCTATGTCGAGAGCGCGGATCACGGTTTCCGCCTCCGGCGAGACGGCTGCGGAAACGTATCTGGCCACGCGCGAATAGGCGGCGGCCTGTTCGTTTTCGGACGGTTCCGAAGCGCCGTCCAGCCACAGGTATTCGCTGCGGTAGAGACCCACGCCGCACGCGCCGAACGAGTGGATGTTCACGAGCGGTATGCCGTCGTGCATGTTGGCGAGCAGGTTCACGGTGCGCCCGTCGGCAAGGCGCGCCGGTCCGCGCGCGCCGGATTCGCCGGCGATTCCGCCCGACGCCAGGGAGCGCGAACGCTCCGCGAAAGATTCCACGGTGGCCGCGGACGGCGAAACGATCAATTCGCCGCGGTCGCCGTCGAGCGCGACCATACCCCCGGGCTTTACGTGCGAAGTGGCGTCGCCGAGGCCGACTACCGCCGGGATGCCGAGCGCCCGGGCGAGAAGCGCCACGTGCGACGTGACGGATCCGCGGTCGGTCGCGAAGCCCAGGACGAGGCCTTTCGGAAGCGCGATCGTCTCCGACGGCGAGAGATCTTCGGCGACGATGACGGAAGGCTCCTGGATTGCGTCGAAACGCAGTTCGGGGCGTCCGGCGAGATTGCCGACGAGACGTTTGCCGAGGTCTTCCAGGTCTGCGGCGCGTTCGCGCATGTAGCGGTCTGTCATGCGTTCGAACATGCGCCTGAAGTGCAGTATGGCGCCGTGGACGGCCGCTTCGGCGTTGATGAGCCCGTCGCTTATGCGCCTGCGTATTTCGCCGTCGAGGAGTTCGTCTTCGAGAAGCATCAGGTGGCCTTCGAAGACGGCCGCGCCGGCGCCGCCGGGCATTTCGTTTTCGAGGGCTTCGATCTGCCTGCGCGTGGTTTTGCGCGCTTCTTCGTAGCGGGCGGTTTCGGACGGGACGCGGCGCGGAGCTATCGAATGTTCCGGCACCGATTCCGGGAAGCCGTCGTTCGCAAGGATGAAAACCGGGCCGGAGACCGCGCCGCGTGAAGCGGCGAGGCCCTGCAGCGTGCATTCCCCGGCACGCGCGCACTGGCGCGGCGGGATTGCGCAAGGATTTCCGGGAACCGTCATCCGGCCGTCACTGTTCGTCGGGGATGTCGAACTTGCGCGCGACGAGCGCTTCGAGTTCGTCGAGGGCTTCCTGCGCCTGCGGTCCAGTGGCGGACACGTGAAGCACCGTTCCGCACGTCGCTTCAAGCGTCATCAGCGCCATGATGGATTTGCCCGAGACGGTGTTGCCGTCTTTTTCGACCCGCACGTCGGCGTCGTAGCGGGACGCCGCTTTCGCGAAGAGTCCGGCGGGGCGCACGTGCATCCCGTATTTGTTGAGCAGTTCAAGGTCGCGTTTCAGCGTTTGTGCCGGCATTTGCCGCTCCTGTCTTGTTTGTTTCCGCTATTTTCCCATCGCATTGGCGCATAGGCGTTCGTCGAGGCTTCGCGCGGCGTCGTATCCGGCAAGCCGGAGTTTGTGCTGCTGCGCTGCGGTCTCCACGAGGTTTACGAGGTCGCGTCCTGCGGACACCGGAATCACGATCTGGGGGACTTCCCGGCCGAGTATCGTCCGCGTTCTGCGGTCGCATCCGGTCCGGTCCATGTCGCCTTCGACGTCTGAAAGGCGTTTGAAGGTGATTACGAGGTCGAGCTGTTTTTCGTGAAGCACGGAAGTCACGCCGAAGACGCTGGGGACGTGGATTATCCCCACGCCGCGTATCTCCATGTAGTTGCGCGCCACTTCCACGGCGGATCCGATTATCCTGCCGTAGGCGTAGTCGAGACGCAGCTGCGTGAGGTCGTCGGCTATCAAGGCGCCCCCGCGTTTCACGAGCCCCAGGGCGGTTTCGGATTTCCCCATCCCGGGATCGCCTTCGAGAAGGATGCCCAGCCCGGCGACTTCGACCATGGTGCCGTATATGCGCATTCTCGGCGCGCCGAGATCCGCCATCACGAAAGCTCCCGCGTGCATGAAGTCGCGCGTGAGCCTGCGGGTGGAGAAAACCGACGCGCCCGCCTCCTCCGCGAGCCGGAGGATTTCGGACGGCACGGCCATGCCGCACGTGTATATCAGGCAGTACGCCCGGCGGCGGAACAGTTCGCGCACGCGCTCTACGCGCGTCTGCGGATCGAGGCTGGAAAGGTAGGCGTGTTCGGCCTTGCCTATCACCTGGAGCCGCCGCCACGCGAAGTGCTCGTAGAATCCGGTGAGCGCGAGCCCGGGCCGGTTCGTCATCGGCTCGAGCACGCGGTGTTTCAACCCTTCTCCGGCGACAATCGCGGAAAGCGAGAGCCGCTCCTTCGCGGCGATGGCGAATTCGCCCACCGTGAAGGGGGTCGGTACGGCTTTTTTCGGATTCTGTCCTGCCGCTGGCACGGGTCGCGTCTCCCGGTTCAGTTGCGCGGCGATTCCTTGCGGGCTTCGCGCACGCGCTCCTTGCGCAGGCCGGTGCGCAGCCTGCGCAGCTGGCGTTCGGCGCGCGCCGCGGCGGCGTCTATCACGCTCTTGCCGGACTCGCTGAACTCCTTGGCACCGACCGCAGTCGCGCCGAGGCGGTGCACGATCGCTTCCGCCATGTACATGTGCTTTTTCACGTCGATGTCGATCACAAGCTGGATCTTCTGCGCCTTCGGGAACCACGCGGCGAGTTTTTCCATGCGCTGCTGGGCGTATTCGCGCAGCGATTCGATTTTCACGTCGCTGTGGCGCATTGTTATTTCGATGTTTGCCATTGTCTTTTCCTCCTTGTTTGTCCCGTGTCCGGGGTTTTCACATTCTGAAGCCTTCTCCGAGATAGAGCCGCCGCGCCTTTTCGTCGTTCACGAGGAATTCGCTCGTCCCCTCGCAAAGCAGGCGTCCGTCGTACACGATGTACGCGCGGTCCACCACGGACAGAGTCTCCCGGACGTTGTGATCCGTTATTATAACGCCGAGGCCCTGCGCTTTCAAGCGCTTTACGATTTCCTGTATGTCGTGCACGGCGAGCGGATCCACCCCTGCGAAGGGTTCGTCGAGCATCAGGATGGACGGCGAGCGCACGAGCGCGCGCGCGATTTCAAGCTTTCTGCGCTCCCCGCCGGAGAGCGTGTATGCCGGCTGCTTCGCGACTTTCAGAAGGTCGAGCGAGCCGAGAAGTTCTTCGCAGCGCTCCTTGCGCCGCGCGCGCGTCATGTCGAGCGTTTCAAGGATGGCCGTCACGTTTTCCGCCACCGTAAGCTTGCGGAACACCGACGCTTCCTGCGCAAGATAGCCCAGGCCGAGCCGGGCGCGTTTGTATACCGGCATGGACGTGATGTCCGTGCCGTTGAACGTTATCGTGCCTTCGTCCGGTTTCACAAGCCCCACCGTCATGTAGAAGGTGGTCGTCTTTCCGGCGCCGTTCGGGCCGAGCAACCCTACGATCTCGCCGCACGAGGCGGTTATGGTCATCCCGTTCACGACCGTCCTGTCGCCGTAGATTTTGACGAGGCGCTCCGCCTTCAGCGCGGGGCCGGACGCTTCCGCGCCCGCCCCGGCTTCCACGCCGGCCGCCATCGCCGCCATCTCTTTGAATACGGGATCGTCCGTCATTTCGCCTCCGCCGGCGCCGCCGGGTCTTTCGCCTGCTTCGTCTGCTTCGCCGGATCTTCGCGTTTCAGCAGGGCTTTGGCCTGCGACGAGCCAAGCGCGGAATTCGGGGCCGACACTACGGGATCTTCGACGGCCACGCGGTCGTCGTCGATGTAGAATGTTATCTTCCGCCCGCGCACTACCATTTCGCCCTTGCCCGAATTGTCGGAAAGCCTGGCCGGTTTTTCCTTGCTTTCGGCGAACATCACGACGCGCGCCGTTTCCTTGGAATACGTGGCTCGCGCGCAGAAGGCGCTTTTCGTGCCGTTGGTGAGCGAAACGTTCCCGATGGCGACGATGCGGCTGAGTTCGTTGGTGCCTTTCAGAAACACCCACAGCCTGTCGGAATACATCTGGAACTGTTCGTCGTCCACATGGACATTGCGGTCGAAAAGTATCACGCCGTTTTTGCGGTCGTAATCCGTGCGTTCGGCGGTGATGATGGAATCGCGGGCGGGGGCGGCGGTGTTGCGGCCCCGCGAGGGGGCCGCAACCAGGTTGGCGGCGGCTGGTGCGGTGCCGCAATCCCGCGATGGGACCGCAACCAGGTTGGTGGCGGCGGGCGTGGCGCCGCCTCCGCGTCCGCTCAAGACCGGATCCGGCTTGACTGCGGCCGTGCACAGCGTCGCGCACAGAACGGCTGCGATGGATGTTTCCAGCTTCATAGAACTTTCTCCAGATTGAACTTGCCCGCCTTTGTCCGTATTTCGGGTTGCGATGTTATTTTAATGAATTCCTCGCTGAATGAAAAGTAAATACCGCAGCCCTTCGCCTTGTAGCCGTCCCATTCCATCTCCACGGAGCCTTCCGCCCATGCTTCCCGGGTCTTCCTGTCGAGCGTGCAGGCTTCGGCGTGTATTTCGCCTTCCAGCGTTCCGTCTTCGCGGAAGCGTTTCACCAGCACGTCCTCGGCGGTCACGAAATTGCGGTCTTGCGAAAACGAACCCCTGGCCGCGTGCATCACGGTTTTCGTCCTGCCGTCCGGCCAGTATTCCATCGGCATTTCCACGTCTTCCACGGGCGGGGAGACGGCGATCGCCGCAGCCGCGGCCGCGTGTATCGCGCGCAGGCGTTCCGCGCCGGACATGTCGTCGCGCCGCGCAAGCCATGCGGCGCCGTCGAACGCGCCCGCGCACGGCGCGAAGAGCGCCGCGCACGCGGACAGCAGGGCGGCGGTGTGTACGGGACGGATCAAACGAGCCCTCCGGCGCGCACTGTGGAATCTATCGCGAGAATCGTCTTCCACATGGCCTTTACGTCTTTGAGCGCGAGAGCGTTGGCGCCGTCGGAGAGCGCTTTCGCCGGATTGCGGTGGACTTCCGAGAATATGCCGTCCACCCCGGCGGCCGCCGCGCAGCGCGCGAGGAGCGGCGCGAAGCGCCCGTCGCCGCCGGAGCCGGTTCCAAGACCGCCCGGCCGCTGCACCGAGTGCGTGGCGTCGAACACCACAGGGTATCCCAGTTCGCGCATCAGCGGAAGCGAACGCATGTCCGCCACGAGATTGCGGTAGCCGAAGGACGCGCCGCGTTCGCAAAGGACGATTCTGCGGTTGCCGCGCGATTCTATCTTGCGCACGACGTTCGCCATGTCCTCCGGCGCGAGGAACTGCCCCTTTTTCACGTTCACCACGGCTCCGGTGTCTGCCGCCGCGAGCAGCAGATCGGTCTGGCGGCAGAGGAACGCGGGAATCTGGAGGATGTCGCAAGTCTGCGCGGCGCGCGCGCACTGCCACGGCTCGTGGACGTCTGTAAGCACGGGCACGCCGAAGGTCTGGCGGATCTCGGCGAGGATGTCCAGCCCTTCATCGATTCCCGGACCTCTGAACGAATCGACGGAAGTGCGGTTGGCCTTGTCGAAACTCGCTTTGAACACGTACGGGACGCCAAGCCCGGCCGCCGCCGCCGACAGGTTTTTCGCAAGGTCGAGCGCCATGGCGCGCGATTCTATCACGCAAGGCCCGGCGATGAACACCGGCTTGCCTGCCCCGAACGCGACGCCGCCGGAGACTTCCACTTTCCTGACTTTGGTTTTGCTCATTGCGCAAGCCCCCTTTCACGGATGATCTTTTCTATGCGGACCGCATCTTCGGGCGTGTCCACGCCCACCGCCGGATCGTCCACGCGGACCGTGGCGATGCGCGCGCCCATCCACAAGGCGCGCAACTGTTCGAGTTTTTCGGTCGTTTCGAGCGCGCACGGCTTTTCCGCCACGAAACGCTTCAGAAACGCGCCGCGGTAGGCGTATATGCCGAGATGCCGCACGTAGAGCCCGGCGGAGAGGTCGGGCGCGGAGTCCCGGTTGCAGGGTATCGGCAGGCGCGAGAAGTAGAGCGCCGCGCCGTCGCGCGCGGTGACGACCTTCACTACGGATTTCGCCGCGAGATCCTCCTGGGAATCGAGGGGCGAAACCGCGGTGGCCATGTCCCACGACGGGTCGTCCCGCAGGCGGCCTGCGAGCCTGTCTATCAGGGCCGGGTCGATCAGCGGCTCGTCGCCCTGGATGTTCACCACGATGTCGCCGTCTTCCGCGCGGGCGGCTTCGGCTATGCGGTCGGTGCCGCTTGGATGGTCGGGGCGCGTCATGACGGCTCTGACGCCGGCGGCCTCCACCGCGTCCGCAATGCGGCGGTCGTCCGTGGCGACTATCGTTTCGTCAAGGCTCTTCGCCTTGCGGCACGCCTCCGCAACCCACAGGACGAGCGGCTTTCCGCATATCGGATGCAGGCTCTTGCCCGGGAACCTCGTAGAGCCCCAGCGGGACGGTATCACGCCTATCGTTTTCATTTGCAGATTCTTCTCCGTTTCAAAGCGGGCGGGCGAGGATTTCGTCCTCGAAGCCGAATGTCGTCGCTATCAGCGCCGCGCGTATCCACATTCCGTTTCTCATCTGGCGCCAGTACATCGCGCGTGGATCGTGGTCGCAGCAGACGGCGATTTCGTCGCGTCGCGGCAGCGGGTGCATTATTATGCCATTCTCCGGCAGGAGCGCCAGCTCCTCCGCGCCGAATTTGAAGCGCGACGTGTCGATTTTCGCGGAATCCCCCTTCGCCGCGTCCCATTCGTCCTGGATGCGCGTCATGTAGACCGCGTCGGCCAGCGGAACCACGGAGCGGAGGTCGTCCGACACTTCGAATTCCACGCCCTTCGCGCGCAGCGCGGCAAAGGTCGATTCGTCCGCCTGCAGCTGCGGCGGCGCCACGAAAACCTGTTTTATGCGCGGGAAGTTCGTCAGCAGGTACGAAAGGGAATGGACGGTGCGTCCGCGCAGCAGATCGCCGCAGAAGACCACGGTGCGGTCGTGCAGGCCGCCTTTCGTTTCGAACGAGCGCAGCAGCGTGTAGATGTCGAGCAGCGCCTGCGTCGGGTGCTGGTCCTTCCCGGATCCGGCGTTCAGGATCGGCACGGGGCGTTCGCTGTTGGAAAGCTCCCACGACATTTTTTCCGCAAGCCCCTGTTCGGGCGTGCGCATTATGATCATGTCGAAGTACGACGAAAACGTGCGGATGGAATCTTCTTTCGATTCGCCCTTGAATTCGGAAGATATCGAAGTGTCGCGCACGGAGCCCGTGGTCAGCCCCAGTATCTGGCATGCCGCCAGATGCGAAAGGAACGTGCGCGAGCTGGGCTGCGAAAAGTAGAGCATCGCGCGTTTGTGGCACAGAAGGGATTTCAGCCACAGCGCGCCGTCCTTGCTTTTGGAAAGGAAGCGTATGCGGTTGGACAGCGCGGCGAGCCGTTCGAGGAGCGGGCGGTCGAACTGCTGCGCGAACAGCGTGTGGAACGGCTCTCCCCTCCCCCCCCTGCGTTCGAGGTAGGGCCGTTTCTCTTCAAGCGGGAGCGCGTGGAACGCCTCCCAGGATATTCCGGTCAGTCCGCCTGTTTTCATGTCAGAGGGCCTCGCGGCTGTTCAGCGCCGAAACGAAGAGCGCCTTGATCGTGTGCATCCTGTTTTCGGATTCGTCGAACACTTTGGAGCATTCCGACTCGAACACTTCGTCGGTCACTTCGAGCGCGCCGCATTCGCGCGTGACGTCCGTGTTGAAATCGTGGAACGCCGGCAGGCAGTGCAGGAATATCAGGCGACCGCCCAGATTGCCCGTCGCCTTCATGAGATCCATGTTCACCTGGTAGGGCCGCAGCAGTTTTATCCGTTCCGCGGTCTTGGATTCTTCGCCCATCGAAACCCACACGTCGGTGTAGATCACGTTTGCGCCTTCCACGCCCTCGGCCGGGTTTTCGCACACCCGCACGTCGGCGCCGTTCCCGCGCGCCACTTCGCGGGCCTCGGCGAGCAGCGTCCCGTCCGGGCGCAGTTCTCCGGGCGCGCAGCACGTGTAGGGCATTCCGGCCTTGGCGCATCCCATCATCAGCGAGTTCGCCACGTTGTTGCGCCCGTCGCCCACGTATGCCACGGAAACGCCTTTGAGCGTGCCGAACGATTCCTTGATCGTCAGCAGGTCCGCGAGAATCTGCGTGGGGTGGAAGTCGTCCGTAAGCCCGTTCCACACGGGAACGCCGGAATATTCGCGCAGTTCCTCCACGGTTTTCTGGGAAAAGCCCCGGAAGAGGATCCCGTCGTATATGCGCCCCAGCACGCGCGCCGTGTCCTTCACGGATTCTTTCTTACCGAAATGTATGTCGGGGCGCGTGAGGTATTCCGCGCCGCCGCCTTCGTCGCGCGCGGCGATGACGGCCGAATTGCGCGTGCGCGTGGACGATTTCTCGAAAATGAGGGCTATCTGGCGGCGGTGCAGGAGGTCTCCGCGGACGCCTGCGCGGCGGCGCGCCTTGAGCTGCGCGGCGAGATCCACGAGGTTCAGCATTTCCGCGTCGGTGAACGAGGTCATCCGCATCAGCGAGCGGTTGTACAGTTCTGGCATCCAGGTCAGCATCGGGGTATATTCCTTTCCTTGGGGCGGAGTATATCATATTGCGCGCCCGCGGGCCGCATCCGTCCCGTCCGTCGTGCCGGAAAAGGCGAATATGCGCAATTCCGGCTTGCAGGCGGGGGAAGTGTTTGGTAGACTTCAACCTCTCACAGAGCAAAAAGGATTTGTACCATGAAGATGA
>CACYEO010000102.1 GCA_902773475.1 uncultured bacterium
GGAACGGCCGGAGTGGTTCTCGACCTGAACGGCAAGACGTTCACTTCGACCGCCACGGGCACGACGGCTGCGATTAATGTGACGTCCACGACCGGGACGGCCGGGCTTACGGTTGTCGACTCCAGCGATGCGGGAACCGGCGCGATCGTCGCCCCGAACTACAGTGTGCTGCAGTCCGGCAAGAACGGCACTGTCGCCGTCGAAAGCGGCTCGCTCTCCGGCAAGACCGTAATCGTCTACACGCTCAGCGGCGGCACGGCGGCCATTTCGGGCGGCAAGTTCCAGATGGTCAGCGGATCTGCGGCTTCGATGTTGAACTGCAAGGACGACAACAAGGGGACGATCTCCGTCACTGGCGGCGCGTTCTACGGATTCGATCCCGCGAACAACACTGCGGACGGCGCTGGCACGGACTATGTGGCCGAGGGATACGCCTCGACCGCAGACAAGCCAGAATCCGGCTGGTTCACGGTCGAGGAAGAAGTCCACAATCCTACAGTGAACGGAGTGACCGTGGATACCGACAAGGTGTTTGACACGGCCTGCACGACGAACGCGATAGTCTATCCCGGCGTTGTCACGCTGACGGGAGAGCCCGGTTCGCAGACGATCACGTACAACAACGTAGCGGTCGAAGTTCCGGCGTACTATACGGCATCGCTCGACACGCAGACGCAGACGATCACGCTTAGGCTCAACGACAATGCGCGCGCCCAGATCGGCGACGCCATAGTCGGCGCAGAGGCGAAGGCGGCTGTCGAGGTCGGAGCGGAGAACGTTGGCTTCACCATCACGTCCTCCAACGCCAAGCTCTACTACGGTCTCCTGACGAGCACGACGCCCGGCGGCGACGACTACACGCTTTCGGCTCCGTTTGTCCAGGGTACCGGATCCGCGATGCAGCTCAGCGTTCCGAAAGACGGCGCGGTGCGCTTCTACAAGCTCTACGTGAACGACGTCCCGGTTGTGGATTGACACGATCCGGACGCACGGAAGAGGCGGACATTCCTGCGGGATGCCCGCCTCTCCGTTTTTAATCCGGCGTACCGCTGCCGGAACAAATTCCGCATCGGGGCGAAATACGCATTGCGCGGGAGGCGCGGGCTTTGCTAAACTCGCGCAGGGCGACTACCGTATTCCAGACATTCCATCAAGCAAGTACTGCGCGAGCAGGGAGGCTGCAATGAGAAAAATCGCAATTTTCACAGTCGCGGCGTTTGCCGCCGCAGAGATTACCGCGCAAGGCTTCGCGCCGCGCGGAGCGCGCGCAAACGCGGCGCAGGGCAGTGCGGCGAGACTGGCGGCGCGCAGTTCCAAAGTCGACATCGTCCACATGCCCAAGCCCGACGTCGCACTCATTCCCGCGCCGTCGTTCGCGGCGAATCTCGCAGGCGGACTGCAGCCGCCGATAAGCAAGCGTCCCCGCCGCTGGGCGCTTTTCGAACTGAAGTACAGGACTTCCGCCGACTGGCAGGACGAGCTGACGTTCACCTGGCACATTCTCGTCAAGGCCGACGCGTCCGAACTCAAGAAGTCCGCCGCCGTCGCGCGGGCGCGCGGCGACGAAGCGCCGAGCGTGACGCCGTATTCCTACTACACCGCGACGGTCCGCTACGTGAACGTCCCGCGCGGCGAGCACATGGCCTGCACCGGTCTTACTCCGTCGACCGTGGAGCATTACGGGCGCCCGGTGTGCATATCCGTGGTGGTGACCGACAAGGACGGCAAGGAACTTGCGATGAAGACGGAAGATTCCGTGGGCGTTTCCAACATGGCGCAGGACGGCCGCTGGTGGGACAGCGAAAAAGTCATGAACAGCGACAGGCCCAATCTGAAAGTCGCGCGCAGGAACGGTCTCCTGGAACGCTCCAAGACCCCCTTCGCGCTTGTAAACTCCTCGGACTACGAGGACGTGCAGTAGCATAACAGAGGCCGCCGATGGCTCGACGCATTTTGACATTGAACGTAGGCTCGTCGAAGGTCCTGCTCGCGGAGTACGCGATCACGGGCCGGGGGGCGCCCGTGCTTGTGAACTACGGGGCCGGCGACATAATGCCGGTGGACAACGACGCGCTCGGATCCATGGAGGCGGCGCTCACGCCGGTTCTGCACGGAATAATGCGCGAGACCGGCATAAAGCCGGGCCGCGTGAACGTGACGCTCGCCGGGCAGATGGTGTTTCCGCGTTTTGTGAAACTTCCGCCGGTGGAAGCCTCCAAGCTCGAGCAGATGGTGTGCTACGAAGTGGAGCAGAACGTTCCGTTCCCGCTGGATGAAATCGTGTGGGACAGGCAGTTCACAGGCGTCGCGGACACGGGCGAGCAGACCGCCGTGATCGTGGCGGCGAAGGTGGAGCACGTGCGCGGCGTGACGGATGCGGTGTCCGCCGCCGGATTCACGCCCGAGATCGTGGACGTGGCGCCGATGGCCGCCGGAAACGCGTTCCGCGCCGGATATCCGGAATGCGAAGGATGCACGCTGCTGCTCGACATCGGCGCCCGCACCACGGATCTGATCCTTTGCGAAGGCGGCAAGATATACACCAGGTCGATCCCGGCTGCGGGAAACACGATCACGAAGGAACTCGCGCAGGCGTTCGGGTGTTCGCAGGAAGAGGCCGAGCAGCTGAAACTGCAGCGCGGGTACGTGGCGCTCGGCGGCGTGGAGGAAGACCCGGACGAAATCTCCGACCGCGTCTCCAAAATCGCGCGCAACGTGATGAACCGCCTGAATGCGGAAATCTCCCGTTCGATAAACTTCTACCGCTCCCAGCAGGGCGGCAGCGCGCCGGTGCGCGTGCTGCTCACCGGCGGCGGTTCGCGCCTTCCGTACATAGACCGTTTCTTCGCGGAGACGCTTCAGACGGAAGTCGCGTGGCTCGATCCCTTCCGCTGCGTGGAGGCGGATCCGTCGCTCGATTCCGCCGCGCTGGAATCGGACGCGTTCGTCCTTGCGGAGTCCGCCGGGCTTGCCCTGCGCGCGACAGGCGGCGCGATGATGAACATCGACCTGCTGCCGCCGGAGATAACGGAGGCCCGCAAAAACAGAAAGCGCATACCACTTCTCGCCTGCGGCGCGGCGTCTCTCGCGGCGGGGCTCGTGCTGTGCGCGTTCGCGGCGCGCCACGACGCGTCGAACGCCAGGGCGAAATCCAGGATCCTGAAATCGCGCGTGGCGGAAATCGAATCCGCCAAGGCGGAGCTTGCGGAAGCCGAGAAAGCGGTGGACGCGGCCGTCGCCAGGCACGAAGAGGCGTTCGCCCTGCTGTCGTCGCGCATGACGGTGCAGCGCGCGGTCGCGGCGGTGCGCA
Organism: uncultured bacterium; assembly: GCA_902773475.1. Taxonomy (GTDB): domain Bacteria; phylum Verrucomicrobiota; class Kiritimatiellia; order RFP12; family UBA1067; genus CADCBS01. The sequence continues at coordinate 3,311 of CACYEO010000102.1, forward strand.
AGAGTCTCGTGAAAGGCGAATCCGGCGAAGAGAACATCTTCTGGGTGCATTCGTGGGAGACGCTGCCCGACGGCGGCGGCGCGAAGATCGTGGTGCGGGGATGGGTCGAGGACGTCGACCGGATGAAGAAACGGCTCAACCTGCGCGGCGAGATCGACGAATTGATACGCGACGAAGTCAAGAAGAGCGAGGCGGTGGCGGACGCGCAGCTCGGTTCGCGCTCGTACATAAAAGCCACGCGCGGCGCGTCCCGCAGCGAGATGAACGTGATAGTGGAGTTCCCGCTTACGCTCAGGTTCGCGCCCGTCCTGCCTGAAAAGAAGAAACCGGCGGCGGCCCCGGCGGCCGCTCCGTCCGGAGACATGGACGAAGGAGGTGCGCAATGACGCCACGCGCAAAGCAGGCGGCCGCAGGCGCCGGCGTCGCGTACGCGGCCGTGCTGATCGGCTGCGGATGGTTCCTTTTCGCGTCGCGCGGCGACGCGGCGAAATCCGCCCGCTCCGCCAAGAGAGACGCAAGCGCGGTCGATGCGCTTTTGAGGGACTCTTCGTCGGTGTTCCCGTCGCAGGAGGCGATAGCGGACGCCCGCAAAGAGGCCGAAGAGCGCGAAGCGGCCTGCAAGGACATCGTCGCGCTCGCCTCGCGGATGTCCGTGGTGCCGCCGCCGCTTTCGCCGGCGCAGTTCCGCACGGAGCTGCAAACGGAAATCGAACATCTGCGCACGTTGAAGAATGCCAAGGACAAGCCGGTCGCCGCGCAGGGTTTCGGATTCGGTTTCGAAGAGTATCTCGACGGAAGGAAGACGCTTTCCGACGCGGACAGGGCGGACGTCCCCGCGCTCCAGCGCCAGCTCGTGGACATTTCGTACCTGTGCGGCATGGCCGCCGGAGTGCGCGTGGAGGAGATCAAAAGCGTCAAGGGCCTGGATCCCGCCAAGCCGCAGACCGTTGCGCGCACGCCGGGAAAGCCGCTGCGCATGCGCTATGAAATCAGGGTGGCGGCGAGCCCGCGCGCCCTGGCCGAAATGATAAACAGGCTTTCGCTTGACCAAAACAGGTTCACCGTGATCGACAGGCTTGATTTCAAACCCGTCGAAGACGTGATAAAAGAACGCATAGAAGAGCGCGAGAACGCCAAGAAGAAGCTGGCGGACGAAGAGAGCCGCGCGCGGCGCGTCGGCGTCCGCCCCGGAAGAAAAGACGCGAACGATGCGAAAGCCGCCGATGTTTTCGCGCCCGGGCGGCGCATTGCGTTCGATCCTGCGGCGGAAGGCATGCTCGACGCGACGGCGACCGTTTCGGTGTACGATTTCGGCATATTGGCGGCGGCCTCGGACGGGGGCGCGGAAAAAGCCCCTGAAGCCGGAGCGGAGAATCCGGCGCCGCGCGCGGAGCCGGAGGACAGTCCGGAGGGTGAAAAGTGAACAGCAAGGCGATCCGGTTTTCCCGCGAACATTACGGAACGATAGCCGCGGTAGCGGGGCTGTCCGTGCTGGCGCTTTGCGCATGGCCGGCGGTTTCGTCGTATTCCGTGCCGCGCGCCAAGGCGCAGTCTGACGCCAAACGCCTTGCCGCCGCATCCCCGTCGGAGGCTTTGAAGCGCGAACGCCGCGTCAGGCCCGAACTTCCCCAGTTCGAGACGATCGCTCCGCCCGCCGAGGACGCCGAAAGTTTCCTCATGACGGCCAAGCGCGTTTTCTGCACCGCCGGGGATCCCAAGAACGCGCAGCGCGCCTGCGGCCGTCCAATCCCCGCGATGCTGCTCGACGGCGAAAAACCGGTATGTCCGTTCTGCGGCGTCGAGCAGCCCACGAAGAAGAAAATCGTGCTCGACACCGACGGCGACGGCATCCCGGACGACTGGGAGCGCGCGCACGGTCTCAATCCCGAGGATCCGAAAGACGTTGATTCCGATCCAGACGGCGACGGCTTCACCGTTGCCGAGGAATACGCGGCCGGCACGGATGTGCGCGATGCGTCGTCGCACCCCGACTATCTCGACCGCCTTTCCCTCGCCGGACCTATAGAGGCGAAGTCTCTTCCGATCTACTGTTCCAAGGCGATTCCGATACCGAACGGACACCGTTTCGAGATAAGGCGCTGCCGGGACGAAGGAGTGCTCGGGCGCGTGCTCGCCGGCGAGCCGATCCCGACTACGAAAGGCGCTCCAAGCGGATGGTTCGTCACGAACTACGTGCACAGCGTGAAGAAAGTCGTGGCCAAGGGCGCCACTATGGGCGGAGCCGAGGCCATGAAAGACGTGAACGACGACAGCATCGAGTTCGTGCGCGTCTCCGACGGCAAGCGCGTGCCGGTGAAGCTCGGCCGCCGCAACGCGCCTCTCGAAATAAGCGCGAAGCTCGCATTCACGATGCCGAAGGGCTTCGACGGCAAAGGCGCGGACACGCTCGCTGTCCGCGAGGGAACGCGGTTTTCGCTCTACGGCGGCAGATATGCCGTGCAGGAATTGACAAAGACATCGCTTACGGTGAAAGATCTGAATACGGGCAAGACGCGGATTTACAGACAGGAACGGTAAATGCGGGCTTGCAACGGCATTCATAATAGGGTATCCTTTCCTTCAGCAAGGAGTGTATTTCAATGATGAAACTCTCGGACGGCATAGCGGCGGCATGCGCGGCGGTTCTCGTACTCGGATCGCTTTCCGGGCTGCGCGCGCAAGACGACCTCGACGATCTGCTGAAAGAACTTAACGAACAGGCCCCCCAGCCTGCGAAACCCCTTGCCGCACCCGAGGAGCCTCCGGCTCCGGTCGAGCCTCCGGCGCCAGTGCTGCCGGAAATCCCGGATTCCCCCGCGCCTTCCGCCCCGGAGCCCGTTCCCGAGGCTCCGGCGCCTGTGGCTCCCGAAGCGCCTGCGGTTCCCGAAACTCCTGCAGAACCCGAGACGCCCGCCGTTCCCGAACCTGCCGTTCCTGCAGTCCCGGAACCTGCTGTTCCTGAAGTTCCCGCGGCTCCCGAAGCGCCCGCCGTTCCCGAGCCCGCCGTTCCAGAAGTTCCGGAACCTGCTGTTCCCGAAACTCCCGCAGAACCCGAGACGCCCGCCGTTCCCGAACCCGCCGTTCCTGCAGTCCCGGAGCCTGCTGTTCCTGAAGTTCCCGCGGCTCCCGAAGCGCCCGCCGTTCCCGAACCCGCCGTTCCCGCAGTCCCGAAACCTGCTGTTCCCGAGGCACCTGTCGTTCCCGAAGTTCCGGCTGTTCCCGAAGTTCCGGCGGTTTCTCCGGAGCCGGTCGCGGCCGAGCCGGAGATTGTTCTCGATGCGGACACATTCAATCCTACCGCTCCCCAGGTCGAGCGGCCCGGCGCGACGAAACTGAAATTCGTCGCGGTGGAACCCGTGCAGCCCAAGGCCGCGATCCCGCCCGCAATGCCTGCGCAGCCGGCCGTCGCGGCGCCTGTTGCAGTTGCCGAACCCGAGGCGCCGGCCGCCGTCGAACCCGCAGCCGTCGAACCCGCGCCTGTCGCCGCCGAACCCGCGCCCGTCGCCGGTGCTGTTTCTGCGGCCGAATCCGCCGTTGAGCAGGCAGCCGCGCCCGCCGCCGCTCCGAAGCCGGCGGGTCCGGACATCTCCGATCCGGTCGTGCGCGAAATCATGCTGCTTGAAAACATTCGCCGCGAAGCGCTTGAGCGTCAGGCGCAGGACGAGTTGCAGGCCGCCCGCGAAGCGATGCTGAAACGCGAATATCAGACCGCGTTCGACAACTACCGCAACGCCGAGCGTCATTTCGACCACACCAAAAAAGACCTTCGCGAGGAATGCAAGGCGGGGATGGCCGAAGCGAAATTCACGCTGGCGAAGATTGCGAAGAACGACGGCGACGCGGAACTCGCGCTCAAACTCGCGAAGGAAGCGCGCAACCTGAAGCACCCGAGCGCGGATTCGCTGATAGCCGCGATCGAGGACAACACCGTCTATATCAACAGCGTGGACAAGTCCGAGACTTCGCAGCGCATCAACGAACAGGAATACAAAGAGAAGAGCGCGAAGGTGCGCAAGTATCTGAAGAGCGCCCGTTCGCACATGATCACCGCCGAATACGACAAGGCGATGGAATTCTGCGAGATGGCGATGGTTCTGGACGGCTACAACCGCGAGGCGATCGCCCTGCGCGAGCAGATTGCGAAAAGCCGCAAACGCGCGCTCGAGGCCGAAGCCGCCGCGAACAGGGTCGAGATGATTGCGCAGGTGGAGCGCGCCAAGCGCCTCACCTACGCCGTGAACGCCCCGGAGCTGAACGACGCTTCGGGAACGACCGTGCGCCGCGCCGCCGGAGCCGATCCGGAGCGTACGCGCGAACAGGAAATCGAAAAGCGCATGAAGGAGATAATCCTGCCCAACATCTCCTTCAAGCCTCCGGCGACGATAAGCGACGCGGTCGACCAGTTCCAGCAGGCGTCGCGCGACTACGACCGCCAGGATCTTCCCATCGAACAGCGCGGCATCAACTTCGTGCTCCAGCTCGGCAAGCCGCTGACGGCGCAGGCCCCGGCGGCCGATACGAACGCCGCCGCCGAACCGGCCGACGATTTTGCCGCTCCCGCCGCGCCGGCCGCCGCCGAAAACAACCCCGACATTCCGCAGATCCCCAATTTCAACGTCTCCAACATGTCGCTCTGGGAAGCGCTCAAGCTTGTGTGCGACATCACGGGATTCAAGTTCAAGATCCGCGGATCGGCCGTGATGGTCATGCCCAAAGGCTACTACGACGAAGAACTCATCACGCGCTCGTACAACGTGATGGACAACTTCATGGACCGCGTGAGCGAGGCCAGCCAGGACATGCGCTCCATGCGCTCGAGCCGCAACAACGACTGGGGCGGCGGCAACAACAACGCAGCCGCCGGCGAGGACGCCTCCAACGTGCAGGACGCGCGCGTGTTCTTCGAGGGCATGGGCGTCGCATTCCCGCCGCGCTCCTCCATCCACTACATCAAGGCCATCGGCAAACTGCGCGTCACGAACACCGCGGAGAACCTGGCCGTTCTCGAACAGGCGCTCAGCGACCTCAACGTCACGCCCACGCTTATCGAAGTCGAAACCCGCTTCGTGGAAGTCGCGCAGGAGGATTTGAACTCCCTCGGCTTCGAGTGGCTGCTCAATTCCGACCTCTCGCTCAACGTGGGCCACAAGATAGCCAAGGCGCTCAACCTCAAGGAAGGCCAGTGGTATTCCAAGACCGTCAGCGGCACGAGCACGGGTTCGAGCACCGGCACGGGAACCTCCACCACGATCGATCCTTCGCTTCTTCCCGGCGGCGGAACGTCGACCGGCGGCGCAATCGACAGCACCGGCACGGATACCTCTTCCTCCACGGTCAGCGTGTGGCAGAAGCAGGCGGGAACCGGCCGCCGCCTCGGCATCAACGGGTTCAACGAAGGAACCTACAGCACGGGCCAGCGCTTCCTGTCCGACCTCGACAATCCGCTTTCCGGCTCGGGCAATTCCAAGAACGACCGCTTCTTCCGCCTGAACGCGTTTCTCGGCAACGCGGACCTTTCGATGGTCCTCCACATGCTTTCGCAGCGTTCCGACACGGATCTCCTTTCCGCGCCGAAGGTGACTACGAAGTCCGGGCAGCAGGCCGTCATCAAGGTTGTCACCGAATACCGCTATCCCACGGACTACGACGTGACGATCCAGAGCTCCTCGTCCTCTTCGTCGATCTACGGCAGCGGCAACAGCCGCATTCTCGCGATGGTCGAGCCGCAGAACTTCGAAACGCGCGAAGTCGGCGTGATTCTCACCGTCACGCCCGAAGTGACAGCCGAGGGCCAGATGATAAACCTCCAGCTCGCTCCGGAGGTCATCTCCGAGCCGGAATGGAAGAACTACGGCATGAAAGTGCCGATAGAGGACAATTCCGCCGGGTTGCTCGCGAGCATGCAGGGTCTCACCGAGGAAGTGCTGAACAAGCTTCTCGACCAGCAGAAGGAGCAGGCGTACTACGACGTGCCGATGGAGCAGCCGTTCTTCAAGCGCCGCGCGATAGAAACGAACCTTTCGGTCTACAACGGCGCGACCGTTGTCATGGGCGGTTTGATCACCGAAGAACGCAAGACGATGGACGACAAGATTCCGTTCCTCGGCGACATCCCGTACATCGGGCGCCTCTTCCGCAGCCGTGCCGAGATGTCCACAAAGCGCAATCTTCTCGTATTCGTCACGGCCCGTCTCGTCGATCCGCGCGGACGCGAGGTTTCGACCGGCCAGGGCGACGGAAAAACCGAGAAGACCGACTCCAAGAACGTGACGCCGGCTCCGGCGGCCGCTCCGGCGGCGAACTGACGGAGAGCGTCGGGGAGCGCGGCGGACGCCGCGCGGCGCCGGAAGCATGAAAGCCGTCCTCACAGGCGGAATCGCGAGCGGAAAGAGTCTGTTCGCATCCTTCCTCGAAAAAGAGGGCGTGGAGACGCTCGACGCGGACGACGTTTCGCACGATCTCGAATCGCCCGGCGGGGAAGCCGTGGCGGAGATCGTGCGCGAGTTCGGCGGAGAAGTCCTGCGCGAAGACGGCGGCATAGACCGCGCCGCGCTCGCGGCGCGCGTTTTCGGGGAAGGCGGGGAAGAGCGCCGGAAGACGCTCGAAAGGATAATCCATCCAAAAGTCGAGGCGCGCATCGAGGCGTGGCTCGCGGAGAAGACGGACAGGCCGCGCATCGCGGTCGTGCCGCTTCTTTTCGAAAGCGGATGGGAGAAGAAATTCGATTTCGTCGTCTGCGTGACGGCTGGCGAAAGCCTGCGCGTGGCGCGGATGGCGGAGAAACGCGGCATGAAGCCGCAGGAAGCCAGGGCGCGGATCGCCGCGCAGATTCCGGAGGCGGAGAAAGTCCGCCGCGCTACGGTCGCGGTGGAGAACCGCGGAAGCCCGGAAGAACTGGCGCAGAAGGCGCGCGACATCGCGCTTGTGTTGAAACGGAAAAAAGAAGAAGATGACAGAAAACAGCCAATGGGGTAGCGACTACCAGACGGTGGACCTTTCGCTCGGCGACGCCGCCGGCGGACAGCAGGCTCCGCGCAAGGGACAGCAGCGCGGGCAGGGCCAGAAACCGGCGCAGCGCGGGCCGGCGCCGCACGCCGCGCAGAAGCAGCGTTTCCGCGACGGCGGATTCTCCGCCCAGAACCGCAGGCCGCAGCCCCCGGCGCCCCCGCCGCCCCCGCCGATAAACGTTCCGCGCAATCCGGATCTCCCGGAACTGCGGCTTTCGGATCTCCAGCAGACGGACAACTCCGGCCTCGCCGCGATGCTCCCCGAGCTCAACGCCGAGGAACTTTCGGGGATGCGCCGCCACGAACTGATCTGCGAAGTGATCCGCTCGTATCTCAGACGCGGAGGCGCGGTGTCCACATACGGCGTGCTGGAGACGATGAAGGACGGCTCGGGATTCCTGAGGCAGTCGAAATCGAACTTCATAGCCTGTCCCGAAGACGTTTTCGTGGCGCAGCAGCAGATACGCCGCCACGGCCTGCGCTCCGGCGACATCGTCGAAGGTCCGGTGCGCGACCCGCGCAACCGCGACCGCTTCTTCGCGCTCGGCAACGTGGACACCGTGAACGGCAAGCCGCCGTCCGAGGCCGCGCGCGTCGTCCACTTTGAAAACCTCACGCCGCTCTTTCCGAACCGCCGCATAGTGCTTGAAACGTCTGCGCGCGAACTGTCCACGCGCGTGATAGACATATTCACGCCTGTCGGCTTCGGCCAGCGCGGGCTTATCGTGGCGCCTCCGCGCACGGGCAAGACGATTCTGATGCAGAAGATGGCGAACGCCATAACGGAGAACCACCCCGAGGCGATGCTCATAATCCTGCTCGTGGACGAGCGCCCGGAGGAAGTGACCGAAATGCAGCGCAACACGAAGGCGCTCGTGCTGTCCTCCACTTTCGACGAAGCCCCCGAACACCACGTCCAGGTGGCGGAGATGGTGATCGAGATGGCGAAGCGGCAGGTGGAAAACGGACGCGACGTGATCATCCTTCTCGACTCCATCACGCGTCTCGCCCGCGCCTACAACACCGTCCAGCCGCATTCCGGCAAGATACTCACTGGCGGCGTGGACGCGCAGGCGCTCCACCGCCCCAAGCGGTTCTTCGGCGCCGCGCGCAACATCGAAAACGGCGGTTCTCTCACGATCATCGCCACCGCGCTCATCGACACGGGTTCGCGCATGGACGAAGTGATCTTCGAGGAGTTCAAGGGAACCGGCAACATGGAAATCAACCTCGACCGCTCGCTTGCTGACAAGCGCGTGTTCCCGGCGATCGACATCGACAAGTCCGGCACCCGCCGCGAAGACCTCCTGCTCGATCCGCGCGAGAAGGAAAAGACATGGGTCCTGCGGCGCGCGCTTTCGGCGATGGGTCCCGAAAAAGCGATGGAGACGGTTTTGAACGGCCTCAAAAAGACGGGCAGCAATCCGGAATTCCTGCTTTCGCTGTCCGGCAAGGAGTGATTCTCCGGCCGCAGTCTGCCGACAAGGAGCAAACGACATGGAATGGAAGGCAACCCGGCGCGCCGCCGTTGCGGCGCTTTCCGCTTTTCTCGCGGTCCGCGGCGCGGCGTACGCGGCCGCGCCGCAGGCCGACCGCAACCCCTCGCGGTTCCCGGAACGCGGCCTTGCGATTCCGGTTCTGGCGAATGCTCGCCCCGAAGTGGCGAAGCCGGCCGAAGCGCACACGTGGAGCGTTTCGCGGCGCGGCGGCGGAACTGCGGCGGCACGCAAAGTAACGGTCTTCGATCCTGCCGAGGTTTGGGCCCTCGACGCGCGCATCGGCAAGTGGACCGACCGCAGCGGCAACACGCTTACGATCGCGGAGGCCCGCACTCCTCTGCCGAAAGTGTCCGGCGAAAAAGGTTTGAACGGCGGCGCGGATATGGATGCGATCAAAAAGGCGATGGACGACGCCGCCGCGAAATGGAATCCGGATCCGGCCGCCCTCGCCGGATGGGCGTCCAGCTTCACCGGGCGCCCGTTCGACGAATCGCAGTTTTCGTCTCCGCGCGTTTCGGGCGTGCTGCATTCCCTCCTTGTGGGTGAGAGCGGCGGCGCGGCGTACTGCTTCTTCCGGCTGAAGTCCGGCGGATACAAGGCCCCGCCGTCGAACTGGTACTGGATGGAATACCGGTCCGCCGCCGGAACTCCGGGCGAGGGGATGAAACTTTTCCGAACCCTTCTTTCGCGCGTTTCGCCGCTGCGCGCGCCGGGCGCGCGTTCCTCCGCCGCGAAGGACAAATCCGGCTCCGCGGCCGACCCGCGCCGCGAAGCCGCCCGCCGCTCCATAGCCGGGCTGAAAGGATGGTGGAGCGCGGAGACGCCGGAATACATATTCCTTCTCGACCTGCCCCAGGGCGCGGGCAGATCGTTCGTGAACCGCGCCACGGCCGAGATGGCGGCGATGCGCGCCGCGTACAAACGCTACGTGCCGCCGGTGAAGGAGGTGGGTTCGTGCGTTGCGCGCATATTCAATTCCAAGGAGGAATACCAGGAATACATGCGCCAGGGCGGCGACGGCGGCGGAACGCCGGACTGGTCGAGCGGCGTGTGGGTGCCTTCGCGCGAGGAGCTCGTCGTGATGGGCAACGGAAAGGATCTTTCCAACGTCCTGCAGACCTTCCGGCACGAAGGCTTCCACCAGTACCTTTTCTACGCCACGGGAATCGGCAACCATGCGATGTGGTTCAACGAAGGCCATGCCTGCATGTTCGAAACCGCGGAACGCGCGGGCGGGCTTTCCGTGCGCGTCACCGAAGGCAAGCCGCACAAGGCGGGCAAAGACGGAAGCCGCGTGCTGACGCGCGCGGAGAGCGTGGACAAGAACCCGGAAGCGATAGCGGCCGCAATCCCTTCCGTGCTGTCAAAGTCGCACGAAGAATTCTATTCCGGCGACGTCGGGCGGAACTACGTCGCGGCGTGGGCGGTGTGCTATTTCCTGCACAAGGCCCCGCTCGCATCGCCGCGCGATTTCGGCGATTATTCGTCCGTCCTGCCCGCGTACATGAAGGCGGCGCTTGCGGGCAAAGGCCCGGCGGCCGCCACGAAGGAGGCTTTCGCGAAGGTGAAGGGGCGCGACATTTCCGCGGACTTCCTGAAATTCTGGCGGAAATGGCGCTCGCGCGCGAAAAGCGTGGAACCCAGATGAACATACTCGGAATCGAAACATCCTGCGATGAAACCGCCGCCGCCGTCGTCCGCGACGGCCGCGAGGTTTTGTCCAATACGGTTTTTTCGCAGATACCGCTGCACAAGCCGTGGGGCGGCGTGGTGCCGGAGATCGCCGGCCGTTCGCACGTCGAAAAAATCGGCGGCGTCGTGGACGAGGCTCTGTCGTCTTCCGGCCTTGCGCCGGGGGAGATCGACGCGGTCGCCGTCACTTTCGGGCCCGGACTTTCGGCTTCGCTCATCGTGGGGCTGAACGCCGCGAAGGGCCTGGCGCTCGCGCTCGGAAAACCGCTCTATTGCGTGAACCACATAGAAGCGCATCTCCACACGCCGTTCCTTTCCGCGTCCGCTCCGGATCCGCTTTCCGTTGGCCGCATGCTCGGCCTTGCGGTGTCCGGGGGGCATACGGCCTGGATCGACATGCCGCGATACGGCGAATACCGGATCATAGGGCAGACGCTCGACGACGCCTGCGGCGAGGCGTTCGACAAAGCGGCGAAACTTCTCGGTCTCGGCTACCCGGGCGGGCCGGTGATAGACCGCATTGCGAAGACTGCGAAGAGCCGTGCGTCCGCCGCATTCCCCAAATGCTCGCCGCGTCCCGGGACGGACGCGCTCGGCGGGCTGGACGCGTCGCTCTGCGTTTCTTTTTCGGGGCTCAAGACTTCGCTTCTGTACCGCGTTCGGAATTCTCCGCCGCAGGGCGAGGACGAAGTCGCCGCGCTCGCGGCCTCGTACCAGGACGCGATAGTGGACGCCGTGGCCGTGCGCACGGCGCGCGCCTTGAAACGCGGCGGATACGCCGCGCTGACCGTAGGCGGGGGCGTGTCGCTGAATTCCGCGCTCCGCGAACGCCTCGCCCGCGTCGCCGCGGATGCGGGCGTGAGGCTGCTGCTCGCCGAGCCGCGCTACTGTGGCGACAACGCCGCCATGATTGCAGGTCTCGCCTTCTACCGCCGCACGCTTGAAGGCGCGGCGGCCTTTTCCGCAGACATCGTCCCGTCTCTGCGCCCCGGGGCGGAAGCCGCGCATTGATTTCCGCAAAACCGCAGACTTCGCCGAAAAGAATGAAAATCAGATTCAGAAACGAGATATTCCGCTATCTGCTCCTCGCAGTAGCGTCGTTCATAATGGCGCTCAACTACAGGACGTTCGTGGAGTGGGGATCCCTCTACCCCGCCGGGGCGACCGGGCTGTCGATGCTCATCCAGCGGCTCGCGCAGGACGCGGCGGACGGCATGGGCTGGAACGTGTCGGTGCCGTTTTCTCCGATAAACATTCTTCTCAACGCGGTTCCCGTGTGGATCGGGTTCAAGTACGTAGGCAGGCGTTTCACGTGGCAGTCTCTGTACGTGATCGTGCTTACCGGCTTCATGACGGACTTGATGCCTGTCGATGCGATAACGTCGTTCATCGCGGAGCACGATCTCGCCCGGCTCAGATCCGATCCGTTCGTGACGAGCCTTTTCGGGGGAATCGTCTTCGGGTTCGGCATGTCGCTGTGCCTGCGCTGGAACGCCACCACGGGCGGGACGGATTTCATCGCGATATACCTTTCGGAGAAGAAAGGGCGCGAAACGTGGAACATCATCCTTGCGCTGAACGCGGCGATACTGCTTTGCGGCGGCTTCAAGTTCGGGTGGTCCGGCGCGCTTTATTCCATCGTGTACCAGTTCGTGACCATACAGGTGGTCCACGTAATGTACAGAACCTACCAGTACCAGACGCTTTTGATAGTCACTACGCATCCGGGCCGGATCTGCGAGGCGATCCACAGGATATGCCACCACGGCGCGACGGTCGTGAACGCGCGCGGCGGGTACATGGGCCAGGACAAGACCATAGTGTATTCGATCGTTGCGGCCGACGACACCACGCGCATATACGCGCTCTGCAAATCGATAGATCCCGGCGCGTTCATAAACACGATAAGCACCTCGCGCGTGATCGGCCGCTTCTACATGCGCCCGCGCGACTGACGCCGCGCCGGGCGGGACGAAGTTCGCCACGGGACTCGCAGACCTGGCCATGCGTTACGGCGAGACGCTTTCGGAACTTGAATCGAAAGTTGCCAAATCGCAGAGCGATGTCCATGCCGTCCTCCGCGAAATGGGGTTCAATTGGTAAGGAGGATTTCGGTATGCAAAAGGTTTCCATCCGATTCTTCAACGACAGGGAAGTCCGCGCCGTCTGGGACGACGTGGAGTCGAAATGGTGGTTTTGCGCGGTCGATATCGTCGCGGCAATAGGTACAAGTGCAGATGCCAGAAACTACTGGTATGTTCTGAAAAACCGTTTGAAAAAGGCAGAGGCTGAACTCCTTACAAAGTGTAAGGGGTTCAAGTTGTTGGCGCCAGACGGCAAGCGGCATTTGACGGACTGTTTCGACAGCGACGGAATCGTGGCGCTTGCCAAGCGATTCCCCGGCAACAA
>CACYEO010000103.1 GCA_902773475.1 uncultured bacterium
CCGTCGCCGGTGATTTCATTGATGTTGCGCGCTATGGAGCCTATCTCACGCATCCAGTCCGCCGGGGGTCTGCCTTTGAAGACCGTCCCTTCGAGGGGGAGGGGTTCGCCTTTGCCCTCTTCGAGGAGAAGGTAGTTGCCGCCGAGAAGCGAAAGCGATTCTATCGACGCGACATAGCCGGAGCGCATGACAACGTCGTCCGAGATTTCCGCCGTCACGGTCACGCCGCCGTCGTGCAGTTCTATTTCGCGCACGGAACCGACCTTCGTGCCGCGGTATATCACGTTGTCGTGCCGCTTCAGGCCGCCGGCGTCGGGGAACGTCAGCGATATCGCCGTCTTCTTCCCGCCGCCGAAAACGTCGACCCCGGATATGATTATCGTAAAGTATCCGAGAAGCGCGAATACCGCGAGCATGAAAAGCCCCACGACCGCTTCCTGGAAAAAATCGCCGCGTCTTCTGTCTTTCATGTATTTCTGTTCCTTTCCGCCTCGAAACGCGCCGCAGCCGCGGAATTCTTTATCGCGGCGAGCCCCTCCGGACCCGGCGCCACGAGCTGCGCTTCGAGAAAATCTTTCACGTCCCGGGATTCCGAAGATATGAATTCGAGCGGCGTCCCCTGCGCCGCGACTTTTCCGCCTTTCAGCATTACGATCCTGTCTGCGAAGAGAAGCGCCTGCTGGAGGTCGTGCGTCACGACGACGGACGTTATGCCGAAGCGGGAATTGAGCCGTTTCACGAGAGCGTTTATGGTGAGCGCGGTCACGGGATCGAGACCGGAAGTCGGCTCGTCGTAGAGGATTATGTCGGACTTGCGCACTATTGCGCGGGCCAGTCCGGCGCGTTTCACCATGCCGCCGGATATTTCCGCCGGAAACTTGTCCGCCGCGTCCGAAAGCTCCACTGCGGCGAGGGCCGCTTCGACGCGCCCGGATATTTCGCCGTCGCCGAGGCGCGTGCATTCGCGGAGCGGGAGTTCGACGTTTTCGGCCACGGTCAGCCAGCCGAGCAGCGCGCCGCCCTGGAAAAGATAGCCTGTGCGCGCGCGCACCGCCGCGAGTTCCGCGCCGGACGCCGCGCCCACGTCCACGCCGTCCACCTCCACGGTGCCGGAAGTAGGGGTGAGCAGCCCGACTATATGCTTCAGCGTCACGGACTTTCCGGTGCCGGACGGCCCGACTATCGCGGTGACCCCGCCGCGCGGCGCGGAGAACGTCACGCCGTCGAGCACGGCGCGCCCTCCCAGTTTCTTCACCACATTGTCGAATCGTATCATTTTCCGCCGTCCTGTCAATAGGCGAGCCGCGTGACCATGTACCCGGCCACGAGGATCAGCAGAAACGAAACGATTACGCTTTTCTGCACCGCCCGACCCACGCCGAGCGCGCCGAGTTCGGCGGAAAAGCCCTGATGGCACGAAACGCCGCCGATGATCACGCCGAAAAGCGCGGCCTTCAAAAGCCCGACGGCGAGATCTTTCACCTCCGCCATGGCTATCGCGGAGGATATGTACTGGCGGAAATCCACGTTCAGCTGCATCGCGCCCACGAAACCGCCGCCGACCACGCCGAGCACGCACGCATAGAACGACAGGAGCGGCGCCATTACGGCCAGCGAACAGATGCGCGGCGCGGCAAGATACTTGACGGGCGGCACGGACATTATCTCGAGCGCCGCGATTTCGTCGTTCACCGTCATCGTGCCGAGTTCCGCCGCCATGGCCGAACCGACGCAGGCGGAAAGGCAGAGCCCCGTCACGAACGGCGCCATTTCGCGCATGAGCGTTATCATCACCGCCGCGCCGAGCAGGTTTTCCTGGTTGAACCGGGCGAGCGCAAGCCCCACCTGAAGCCCCAGGATCATGCCGGTGAAGAAGCCCACCACCGTTATGACGGGAAGCGATTTCACGCCGGTCGCGTACAGCTGCTGCGCGAACGCGCGGCGCCGGCGGCCCGAAAGCGCGCACGCCGGCATCGAAGCCAGCGAGCGCGCCGTCACCGATGCGCACCGGCCTACGCCTGCGGCGAAAGCCGCCGCGCGGCGGCCTATGGAATCGAGCCGTCCGCGCGGCTCGTCGTCGAACATGGGTTCGCGCGTCAACGTCAATGCAGTCTGCTCCGTGCGCGGTTCCGCGGCGGCCCGGATCGCGCGGTTCAGTCCGCGGCGATCTGGCCGGATTTGGCGAGCATCTTCGCTTCGACGCTCTGTATTTCGGCGAATCCCTGCGAAGAGTTGGGATTCAGCCCGTCCGACGCCTCCATCGAGGAATCGGCCTCGTTGTAGATGGACGCCTCGCAGCCGGAGAGCGACTCGAAGAAGATGTTGCCTTTGTAGAGCCCCAGCGAGACGTCGCCGGTGGCCTTGTCGGCCCACACCTGTATCGCGGCGCGCGCGGCGCGCGTGGCGGGATCGTACCAGCGTCCGTCGTAGATCTGGTCGGCCACGAACTTCGAAAGCTCCCCGAAAAGCTTCGTCGACCTGCGGTCCATCACTTCTTCGTAGAGGTACTGGAGCCCGCGCGAGAGCACTTCCATGCCGGGGGCTTCGTACACGCCGCGGCTCTTGGTGCCGATGATGCGGTTTTCAAGCGCGTGCTTCATGCCGATGCCGTTGCGTCCGCCGATCTTGTTGGCGAGCGTCATGACTTCGTAAGGCGTCATCACCTTGCCGTTGATCGCCGTGCAGCGGCCTTTGTCGAAATGGAGAACGGTCTTCTCGATCTCGTCCGGGGCGTCTTCGGGCCACACGCCCATCGTGGGCTTCACGATGCGCATTGACGTTTCCATGGACTCTAGATCTTCTGCCTCGTGCGAAAGCCCGGCGAGGTTGGCGTCGGTCGAATATTTCTTCTTGGTTCCGACGAACGCCTCGATCCCCCGCTTGGCGAGGAACGCGACCTGCTCGGTGCGCCCGGGGAAGGTCTCCAGCAGTTCGGCGTCGCGCCACGGCGCGTACACGCCGAAATCGGGATCGAGCACGTTCGTGTAGCGCTCGAAGCGCATCTGGTCGTTTCCGCGGCCTGTGGCTCCGTGCACCAGAACGTCGCAGCCCGCCTTTTTCATTTCGGGCAGGAGGGCCTTGACGGTGACCGCGCGCGCGATGCCGGTGGAATTCCAGTATCCGCCGTCGTACATGGCCTGGCACTTGACGGTTTCAAAGCAGATGTCCGCCATCTGCGCCGTCACGTCCACTATGTGCGTCTCCACGCCGCAGGGAGCCATGCGCTTCGCGATGTCGTTGATGTCTTTTTCGTCGGGCTGGCCGACGTTCGCCGAAAACGCCACCACGTTTACGCCGGCGTCTTTCAGCACGCAGCAGATCGTGCGCGAATCAAGCCCCCCGGATACGCATACGCCGGCCGTCCGGCCTTTGAGATCTTTTATTGAACGCAATGCATTGGCCATTTCAAGCCTGTCTTTCCTGTTGTCTTTGCTTTTTTGTTGTTCCGCGGGCGTCCGCGGCGCGGATCATTCCGCGCCGCCGTCCCCGTAAAGTTCTTCGAGCGCGTCGGACATCATCTCCACGGCCTCCTCGAGTTCGCTTTCCTTGAGGTTCAGCGGGGGGAGGAAGCGGACGACGTGTTCGCCCGCCGTGCAGACGAGAAGTCCGTAGTCGCGGAACAGAGCGGCCACCTCGGCCGCGGAGCCTTCCACGACCATCCCGGCCATCATGCCGCGGCCGCGCACTTCGAGCACCTGGTCGTACTTCTCCGCGAAGCCTTCGAGCGCCGCGTGCAGAAGTTCGCCCGTCTTCGCCGCCGCCTCCAGGAGTTTCTCCTCCTCGATGACGGATATCACGGCGAGCGCCGCCGCGCAGGCGAGCGGGTTGCCGCCGAACGTGGAGGCGTGGGAGCTCTTTGTGAAGACGTCGGCGCACTTGGCGTTTCCGACGAGCGCGCCCATGGGGACGCCGCCGGCGAGCGCCTTGGCGCAGGTGAAGAGGTCGGGCGCCGCGCCGGAATGCTGCCAGCCGAACCATTTGCCCGTGCGCCCCATTCCGCACTGCACTTCGTCGCAGATCATGAGAAGGTTCTTCTCGTCGCAGAGCTCGCGCACCCCTTTCATGAATTCGCCGGTCGCCGGATTCACGCCGCCTTCGCCCTGGACCGCCTCGAGCATTATCGCGACGGTCTTGTCCGTCAGCGCCGCGCGCACGGATTCGATATCGTTGTAGTCGGCGTAGCGGAAGCCCACCGGAAGCGGATCGTAGCCTTCCTGGCACCATGCCTGGCCGGTCGCCGTAAGCGTGGCGAGCGTGCGCCCGTGGAAGGAGTTGCGCATCGTCACTATCTCATAGCGCCCTTCCGGCGAGCCCCACTTGCGCGCAAGCTTGATCGCCGCTTCGTTCGCTTCGCCGCCGGAGTTGCAGAAAAACACCTTGCCGCCGCGGAAGGCCGGGCCGCCGAGCTTCACGAGCTTCTGCGCCAGAAGCGCCTGCTTCGCGTTGATGAAAAGGTTGGAGCAGTGCCCCAGCACGGCGGCCTGCGCCTGTATCGCCTTCACCACTTTCGGATGGCAGTGCCCGGCGTTGTGCACGCCTATGCCGGACGTGAAATCGTAGTATGTGGCGTTCTCCGGGTTGCGCACCTTGCAGCCCTGCCCGTCGGAAAGGACGATCTCCGGCGAATACACCGGCATCATGAACTCTTCGTAGAGCGCCTTTATGTCATTGCTTTTGCTCATCGGCTGTTATCTCCGTTCCTACGCCTTGTTTCGTGAAAACCTCCAGGAGAAGCGAATGCGGCATCCGCCCGTCCACGAGGTGCACCTTGCGCACGCCCGCGCGAATCGCGTCCGTGCAGCTGTCGATTTTCGGCAGCATCCCGCCCGAAATCACGCCCGACTCCTTCAGCTTGGCGATGCTGGAGATTTTGAGCGTGGCAAGCAGGGTGGACGGATCGGCCGGATCCATGAGGAGCCCCGGCACGTCCGAAATTATCGCGAACTTGCGCACCTTCAGCGCCTTGGCGAGGGCGGCGGCCGCAACATCCGCGTTTATGTTGTAAAGATGGTTGTCGCGCCCCGTTCCGACCGGCGTCACCACCGGGACGATCCCCGCGTCGAGCATCTCGCGCACGGGCCGCAGATCCACGTCGACCGGCTCGCCGACGTAGCCGCGGTCGAGCGGCATGCCCGTGGCGGGATCGGCCGCCATCGACTTCTCGGCGGTGAATATCCAGTTTCCGTGCAGGGGGCGGGCGTTCGTGCCCAGCCCCTGCAGACGGCGCAGAAGATCGGCGTTGACCACGTTGTTCAGCGTCCTGCGCACGACCTCCATCGTCTTTTCGTCCGTCACGCGCAGCCCGCCGACGAACCGCGGCTCGATCCCCCCGGCCTTGAGGGCCGCGGATATGGCTTTGCCGCCGCCGTGCACCACTACGACTTTCATCCCCACCGTGTCGAGGAAAGAAATGTCGGCCAGCAGCGACTGCAGCCTGTCCGGATCCTCCATCACCGAGCCGCCGACCTTCACAAGGACGGTCTCGCCCGAGAATTCCTGTATGTAGGGCAAGGCTTCGACGAGCACGTCGGCCTTTGCCATCGCTTCTTCCATTGTCTCCATGGGAAGTTGTATATTACCAAAATCCCCCGCCCGTGTGAAGCGGTCGCGCGACGCCGCCGTCTGCGCAATTCACCGGCCGGCCTTTTGATTATGGGAAACAACTGTCTGAAACAACTTTCCTTTGGTGCGCGCTCGTTGTTTTTCCCAGTTGTCCCGGTTGTTTCCAATCTCAAACCGCCCGGGTGACAAACACAGATGCGCCCGCCGCGCGCCGGTTTTCCGGAAATGCGTTGCACCGGAAGCGAACTGGTGGTAAAATTCCCCCATGCCGTTCGAGTACTATCCTCTTACCAAAGCCGCCGCGCACGTCCATGTGGACGAGCGCGAACTCCGCCACGCCGCGCAAAGGGGCGAAATCCAGCACCTGAAGCGCGGCGACGGGTTCTTCTTCGAACGGAAGATGCTCGACGAATGGGCGCAGCGGCGCATCATGGGCCTGCCGTCTTCCAAACTGGCGGCGGCGCACCGCGAACGGACCGCGTCCGAACGCGTACGCACGGCAGGACGCGACGCGGTGGTGCAGGATCTTCTCGCCAAAGGCGCGGTCGAACCGTGCATGGCGTCGAAAACCAAACCCGGGCTGCTCCGCGACATCGTCGAACTTTCCGACAGGACGGGAAATCTTTTCGACCCGGCCGCCCTTCTTTCGGAACTCGAGGCGCGCGAAGAAGCCGGCTCCACCGCGGTCGGGGGAGGCGCGGCGTTTCTCCACGCGCGCTTCCACGATCCGTATCTCGCCGCGGAAAGTTTCATAACGCTCGCGAGAACGCCGTCGCCGCTTTTCTTCGGGGCGCAGGACGGCGAAGGCACGGACATATTCTTTCTTGTGTGCTGCACCGACCACGCGCAGCATCTGCACGCGCTTGCAAGGCTTTGCATACTCGTGCACGGAACCGGTCTGCTGGAATCCATCCGCGCGGCGGAGACCGCCGAAGACATGCTTCGCGTGGTGGCCGCGGCCGAAGACGGGTGGCTCGGAGCGAACAGGTGAGCGCGAAATCCAGGATCGCGGTGATAACGGGCGAGGACGATTACCTCGTCGAACGCGCCGCCAAAAACGCGATCGCGGGAATGCTTCCGCAGGGCGCGGATCCGCGCCAGTGCGTGGAAATCGTGGACGGAGCCGCCGGAAAGGCCGAAACGCAGCTTCGCAGCATCGCGCTCGCGCGCGCCTCCCTCGCGACGCCGCCGTTCCTGGAACCGGCCAAAGCCACATGGTGGAAGAATGTGACGTTCCTTCCGGGCGGCGCGGAAAAGCGGAAACTCGCCGAGGACGTGAAAAAGGCGCTCGAAGATTTCGCCGCAACCGCGGCGAACGCGGACATCCCGCAGAACCAGTGTCTCGCGATAACGGCGCCCTCCGTGCTGGGAACTTCCGTTTTCATGAAACGCCTCGCCGCCAAAGCCGAAGTCATCCATGCCGGCGGCGGCGGAAAGGCGTCGGCCAGGCGCGACGGCGCGATATCGTTCCTGATGGACGAGGCGGCCGCTCTGGGGCTGGAGCTCCAGAGCGGAATCGCGGCGGCGATAGTCGCGAAACGCGGCGTAGACTCGCGCGCCCTGGAATCCGAGCTTGCGAAAATACGCGACTGGATGGAACCGGGCCGGAAGGATGTCCCGCGCGAAGCCGTCGACGAAGTGGTGTCCCCCGGCGCCGAGCCGGAGCTTTGGGATCTCACCGATGCGGTGTCGGCGCGCGACGCCGCGAAGATATCGCGCGTTCTGGCCAGTTTCGACGGAACCGACCAGTCCGCCTGCATACCGCTCGTTCACGCCGTGGAAAAGCTCTTCAGGGATCTTGCGGTCCTGCGGGACATGCTCGACCGCGGCATCGTCTCGCCGCACGGGTCGTGGACGGCGCGCGCCGCGGGCGCGGATCTCGAGAATCTCGGACTTCTCGGATACAACCCGTCCGCGCCGCTGAATTTCATCCAGAAAAGAAAGCTCGAAGCGGCCTCCCGCTTTTCCGGGCGCGTCCTGCGCCGCGCGCACATGCTCGCGACGGAGCTCCGCGAACGCATGGTTTCGTCATCCGGCGGCGCGGATGCGATAGACCTCTTGAACAACCTGCTCCTGAGGGTGATTTCATAGGACGGCGGAACGCGACCGCCGCCGCGGAACAGACATGGCACACTCGCACGACATGCGCTTTCAGACGACGCCGGACGGACGGCGGGGCGGAACGGGGAGATCCGGATTCACGATCCTGGAAATCCTTCTCGCGACCGTCCTGATGTCCATCATGATGGTTGTCGTGTTTCTGAGTTTCAACGCCGTGTCTACGGCATGGCGCAAGTCGAGCGAACTCGCCGACAAGCTGCAGCATTCCGATTACGCGCTTTCGCAGGTGATTTCGGGCCTCCGTTCCGCATACTACCCCACGACAGGCTCAAAATCGGGCGAATACGGCTTCATGCTGATGGACAACGGCGACGGGACGGAAGCGGCGGACCGCATACGCTGGACGAAACTCGGCACGGCGATAGTCGGCGGTTCTTCAAGCCTTGCGCAGACGCCGCACACGGTCGAAATATGGACGGAACAGCCGTCCGGCGACATGCCCGGCGGCCTCATGGCGCGCGCGTGGCGCGGCGAACTGCAGACCGACGACTTCGATCCGGACGACGAGGAGCAGGTGAAGCCGTACATGCTTGTCGACGGCATACAAGGATTCAACTGCCGCGTCCTCGACGAGTCGCAGCCGTTCAAAAACGACGGTACGCCGAACTGGCAGGACCATTGGAATGCGTCGAACACGCTGCCGAGGGCGGTCGAACTCACGTTCACGCTTGCGCCAACCGAAAAAGGCGACACGCCGGCGGAAATACGCCGCTATGTGAACATTCCGCTTTGGGACATATCGCAGAATCCCGTGGCCGCAGGATCGGACAACGGGAAAAACGCGCGCAGGCCAGGAAGCGGCGGCACGGGCGCGGGAACGGGAACAGGCGGCGGGAACGGCGGCAGGAACGGCGGCGGATCCTCCGGAAGAAACGTCCCCGGCGGCGGAACCGTCGCGCCTGGCGGCGGAAGGCCCGTGCAGGGTCAGCCTCCTCCGCCTCTCTGAAGATAGCGGACTTTCGGCGGAGGCGGCGGATTGCGGTTTTTTTCGATCCGTTCGAGCTTTTCGCGTCCGTCCGAGACATACGAGACCGGCGCCTGCGGGCGGACGAAGATCACGCGCGAGAACCCTTTCTGGAACAGCCATCCGCCGACAAGTTTTTCATCTTCCTCCGTCACGCCTTCCATGGCGCGCACGGGGAGTTGATCCTGTCCGCGCACGCCGTCGCCGCGCAGTTTGCGCGGAAGATCTTCAAGCGGGACGGTACGGCCGCGATATGCCACCACGCCGCCGGAATACAATTCGACGGGCGGGTTTCGCGCGTCCAGGACAAGCCCGCCGCCGCATCCGGACAATGCGGCCGCGGCGGCGGCGATTGAAGCAAAATGAAACAGGCGGTTTTTTCCCATGCGCGTATTATACGGCATATCTCCCCGCCGCGCAAACCGTCCGCCGCATCCGCGCCCCGCCCCCGTCAATCCGCCGCGAAACCGGCGGCTACCAATCTCGACAAATCAGGAATTTGGAATCTCTGGCCGCCCCCATGGGGGCGGATCCTCCTTTTCTTTTCCTTTGCCTTCCTCAACC
>CACYEO010000104.1 GCA_902773475.1 uncultured bacterium
GGGCGCATCTGCGTTTTTCACCCATGCGGTTTGAGATTGGAAACAACCGGAACAACTGGAAAAAACAACGAGCGCGCACCAAAGGAATGTTGTTTCAAACAGTTGTTTCCCATAATCAAAAAGCCAGACGGCGAATTGCGCAGATGCGGTTTGAAATTGGAAACAACCGGAAAAACCGGAAAAAACAACGAGCGCGCACCAAAGGTAAGTTGTTTCAAACAGTTGTTTCCCATAATCAAATAGCCCGACGGTGAATTATGTAGATGCGCCCCATCTGCGTTTTAAGTTTTAAAGAAGAACGCGCATCAACAGACGCGGAGATTTGATATACTCGCGCCATGACTTCGGGGGTGCTATGGGTGCAATAGAAACAATACAGTGGGACGGCGCGCCGGGCGTGGTCGCCTGGCGCTATCCAAATGTCGAACTGCGGCACATGTCGCAGCTTGTCGTGAAAGAAGCGCAGGAGGCGGTTCTCGTCAAGGACGGCGAGTTCTACGGGCCTGTCGGCCCGGGACGCCATCCGCTGGAAACAAAGAATCTTCCGTTCCTTACGCGTCTCGCGTCCTCGCGCGCCTCCAACGCCGCGTATGCGGCCGAAGTGTGGTTCGTGCAGAAATCGATTCCGCTGAACGCCAAATGGGGAACGCCGGACCCGGTTCTCGTGGAAGACTGCAAATACCGCATTGCGATTCCCGTGCGCGCATACGGAAGCTACGGTTTCGCCGTGGAGGACTCCTGCCGATTCCTCGCGCGACTCCTCGGCCGTCTGCCCGCTTTCACCGAAAAAACGCTGGGCGCGCATTTCAAAGGGGTGATAATCACGCGCGCGAAGGACGCGATCGCCTCCGTCATGTCCGAAGACGGAACCTCCATTCTCAATATCGGAACGCGGCTGAACGAGATTTCGGCCGAACTCGGAAAGACGCTGTCGGCGGATTTCGCCGACTACGGCGTGTCGCTTCGGCTTTTCATGGTGAATTCGATTTCGGCCGACGAATCCGACCCGTCGGTGGCGCAGCTGCGCAAAGCCCTCGCAAAGAAGGCCGAAATGGACATCATCGGCTACTCGTACGCGCAGGAACGCTCGTTCGACGCCCTCCAGACCGCAGCCGGCAACGAAGGCGCCGCGGGGTCCGTGATGGGCGCGGGAATCGGAATCGGCCTTGGGGCGGGCGTTGCGGCGCCGATCGGGGCCGCGATGGCGGGCGCGGGCGCCGCGATGGCGGGCGCCGCCGCGACGGGCGCGCCCGGCGCGAAATTCTGCATCAACTGCGGCGCCGCCCTGCCGCCGGGCGCGAAATTCTGCCCCGGCTGCGGCGCGAAAACCGTCTGACGGAGGAAAAACGGAATGACATTCAACAGATTGGCGGCAGCCGCAGTCACGGCGATAGCCGCAGCGCTCACCCTCGCAGCCGCATTCGTATGTTTCGAGGCGCCGTACACGGCGAATTTCGGATTTTCGCTGGGCGCGATAGTCCTGTCGGAACTGCTTTTCGGCGCGTTCCTCATAGGACTGACTTTCAAGAGCGCTTCGTCCGCCCCGGTGTCGGCCGGCGGATGGATCGCGAACTTCCTGTATCTGCTCTTCACGCTGTGCGCGGCTTTTTTGACATGGATGGAAGTCAAGTACTTCGTGCTTCTGCAGGCGGCGGGGCTTTCCGCTTTCGCCGTTTTGAAAATCATGCTTCTCACAGCGGAGCGCCATGCTGCCGCACAATCGAAAGACGACCCGCCGCCCGCGAAAATCGAGCGCGCAAAACCCGAATGGAGGTAAAAAGATGAAATGCGAATACTGCGACAACGAAGTCCCCGCCGGCGCCAAGCACTGTCCAAGTTGCGGAGGCCCGGTCAAGCCATCGGCCGCTCCGCAGCCGCAGCCGCAGCAGGTTTTCACGCAGCAGCCCGCATACGCCCAGCCTCAGCCCCAGTTCTACGCGCCGGGCGGAGTGCAGCAGATTCCGTACACGCCGAAAAGCCGGGTGGCCTACATAATCCTCGCGCTGCTCTTCGGGGCGCTCGGCATCCACAATTTCTACGCCGGGCGCGTCGGATGCGGCATAGCCCAGCTTCTGATAACCTTGTTTATCGGCTGGCTCATACTGCCGCTTCTGGCGGTGGGGCTCTGGGTGTTCATAGAGATGCTCGCCGTCACGACCGACGGACGAGGGGTGCGTTTCCAGTAACGGCGGGAAACCGCGCGCGCCGCCAGGGCGGCGCGCGCGGACAATCCGGAAGGTATGCTTGAAATGTCGGTTTTCCCGAAAGAAGAAGTCTTGAAATTCCACCTCGGCGGCAAAGTCGCGACCATGCTTCCGAAGCCGCTCGCCACGCAGAACGACCTGTGCCTCGCGTATACGCCGGGAGTCGCCCACGCGGTGAAGGAAATAGCCGCGAATCCGGCGTCGGTCTTCGACTATACGGCGAAGAGCAACCTCGTGGCCGTGGTCAGCGACGGGACGGCGATTCTCGGGCTGGGAGATCTCGGCGCGGCGGCGTCGATTCCGGTGATGGAAGGCAAGGCCGTGCTTTTCAAGAGTTTCGGCGGCGTGGACGCCTGGCCGGTTCCGCTCGCGCACTGCAGGCAGGGCGGCGCGGACACGGGGAAAACCGATCCTGTAAGAGTGATCGACGCGGTCATGGCGATAGCCCCGCAGTACGGCGGAGTGAACCTTGAAGACATCGCGTCGCCGGCGTGTTTCGAAATCGAAGACCGCCTCGACGCCGCGCTCGACATCCCGGTATTCCACGACGACCAGTGGGGAACCGCCGTCATAGCGCTTTCAGGCGTCATGAACTACTGCGAAATCACAGGCCGCCCGATATCGTCCCTGAAAGTCGCGATGAACGGCGCCGGCGCCGCCGGAATCCGCATCGCGGACATGTGCAAGGCCGCGGGCGTGCAAGACCTGGTGATGTGCGATTCCAAAGGCGTGATTTCCGAAGACCGCACGGATCTCAACGCGCACAAGCGCCGCCACGCCGCGAAGACGAATGCGAAGACGCTGCGCGACGCGCTGCGCGGCGCGCACGTCTTCATCGGCGTTTCGGTGGCGAACGCGCTTTCCGGCGACGACGTGAAGACGATGGCGGACTACCCGGCGATTTTCGCGATGGCCAACCCCGATCCGGAAATCCAGCCGGCCGAAGTCGCCGCCGCGCTCGACGGGAAACCGTACATCATGGTGACGGGCCGCAGCGACTACCCCAACCAGATAAACAACGTCCTGGGCTTCCCCTATCTTTTCCGCGGCGCGCTCGACGTGCGCGCGCGCACGATAAACAAGGAAATGAAAGTTGCGGCGGCGAACGCGCTCGCCGCGCTGGCGCGCAAGCCCGCAACCCCGGAGGTCGCCGCGCTCTATCCGCGCGAAAAGCTCGAATTCGGCCCGGGATACATAATCCCCAAGCCTTTCGACCGGCGCCTGTTCGAAGAGGTGTCGTTCGCCGTGGCGGAGGCTGCGGTGAAATCCGGCGCCGCCCCCGCGGACACGGATCTTGCCGCCGTACGCGCTTCGCTCGCCGCGCGCAACGCCGCACGCTGAAACCGGAGGCCGGATCCATGCGGACACCGTCCACGCTGAAAGCCGCAGCCGCGGCCGCCGCTCTTTCGGCGGCGTGCGGCTGCGACCCCGCCGATCTCCACAAGCCGGTTCCGCAGGTATCGATCTTCGCGGTCGACCGCGAAGAGTTCCAGAACTACGGCGAAGTCAAAAGCATACAGTCGGGAAGCGTGTCGGAAACAACCCGCGCGGCGGGCGGCCGCCCGCTGGCGACGGTGGCGGAATGGCGCGTAGAATGGCCGTCGGAAGGATGCGGGCTGGACGCCGCCGCGCTCGCGGCGGCGCGCACCGAACTCGCGCGCGCCATACTCGAGCCTCTGTCCGGAAACGTCCGCGCCGCGGGACTTCCGGCCTCGCCGTCCGCGCAGGATGTGATTTCCCGCATAACAGAAGCGGCTGCGGGCGCCGTCGAAGCTCCGCCGGAAAGCCCTCTCGCGGGATTTTCATGCAGCGTCCGCACTGCGGTGAGCTGGCCTTTCGGCCTGCCGGAGAAAGGATCCGCCGCCGGATCCGGCGGCATACGCGGCCCGGTGCTCGGCCTGTCCGGGCTGGTGACGATGCGCACCGCGCGGGCGTCGCGCGGATCGTCCGCGACTTTCGCGATGAACTATTCCGTGCCGTCGGGCCGCCGCCTGTTCATTTCGGACTGCGTGAAAAGCGAATCGCTCCCCGGCTTCCGGAAGGAGTTCGACAGGCGCTGGGCGGCTGTCGCCGGCGCAACGCCGCCCGACGGCGGAATCGAAGGGTTCCTCGTGGAAAGCGACGGGCTCAGCTGGTCCGACGCGTCCGGGAAAATCTACCTCAAACTCTCCTGGGGAGACCTTGAAGCATGGCTGAAGTGACGCTCCGCCATGTCCGCAAGGAATATTCGCGCGACGCGCCTCCAGCCGTGGAGGACTTCACGCTTGACGTGCCGGACGGGGAATTCCTGGTCCTCGTAGGCCCCAGCGGCTGCGGCAAATCCACGACCCTGCGCATGATAGCCGGGCTCGAGACCGTGACGTCCGGGCGCATTGCGATAGGCGGGCGGGATGTAACCGATCTGCCGCCGAAAAAGCGCGACATCGCGATGGTGTTCCAGAACTACGCCTTGTACCCCCACATGACAGTGGCGGAAAACATGGCGTTCGCCTTGAAACTGCGCGGCGTGCCGAAAGAGGAAATCGCGCGCCGCGTTTCATCGACGGCGGAGACCCTGGGGCTGGTACCATACCTGAAGCGGCTCCCGAAAGCCCTTTCGGGCGGACAGCGCCAGCGCGTAGCCGTCGGCAGGGCGATAGTGCGCAATCCCGCGGTGTTCCTCTTCGACGAGCCGCTTTCGAATCTCGACGCGAAAATGCGCGTGGAGATGCGCGCGGAGCTGATCCGCCTGCACGACAGGCTGAAGGCCACGATGATATACGTCACGCACGACCAGACCGAGGCGATGACGATGGGAAGCCGCATAGTGGTGATGGACGCCGGCCGCATACGCCAGGCCGCCCCGCCGCTCGAGGTCTACACGCGCCCGGCGGACGTTTTCGTGGCCGGATTCATAGGCACGCCGCCGATGAACCTGTTTCCGCCGGGGACGTTCGATCCGTCGCGCATCGCGGGCCTGCGCCCGGAGCATCTGGCGCTGCACCGCCCGGACGCCGCGCCCGCCGGCGCGCTCCCGGCGACCGTCGATCTCGTGGAACCGCTCGGCCCGGAAACGCTCGTCCACGCCGTCCTGCGGAATCCGGACTTCCGCGCCACGGTGCGCGCACCCGGCGATTCGACATGGCGCGCAGGCGAGACGGCGTCGCTTTCCGCCGATCTTTCAAAAGCCGTGTGGTTCCCCGCGCAATGAAACGTCTCGGGATTTTCGGCGGATCGTTCGATCCCGTGCATTCCGGGCATGTAGGCATAGCGAGAGCGGCGGCCGACGCCGCCGCTCTCGAAAAAGTGCTGTTCGTCCCCGCGAACGTGTCACCGTTCAAAACGTCCGCCGCCCCGCGCGCCTCCGCCGCGGACAGGCTTGAAATGGTGCGTCTCGCCTGCGCCTGCGACCGGCGCTTCGAGCCGTGCGACATCGAACTGCGCAGGGCGGGCGTTTCCTACGCGGTCGACACGGTGCGCGCGATCGCGGCGGCGAATCCCGGCGCGGAGCTGTTTTTCATCATGGGCGAAGATTCTCTCGCCGCGCTCGGCGGATGGCACAAGGCGGACGAACTGTTCAGCCTCGTTGTCTTTCTGGTGCTTGAACGCCCCGGCTGCGCGCGGAATCCCGTCCCGCCCGGCGCAAGAGTCGTGCGGTTCCGCGGGGAGCCGTGCGCAGTTTCGTCCACCGCCGCAAGAGAAGCCATCGCACGCGGCGGCGACGCGGGGCGGATGCTCCCCCCGTCCGTGGCCGCGTACATCGCGCGGCGCGGCCTCTACCGCCCGTGATTGCTTGCACTGGCGGGGGTGCGGGTGGTAAACTCGCGTCCGCATGAAGAAGACCGCGAAAAACATTTCAGTGGGGCTTGTAAGCCTTGGATGCGCCAAGAACGCCGTGGATCTGCAGGTCATGGCGGGAACGCTGCGCAAAGCCGGATTCACGCTTGCGCCGTCGCCCGACGACTGCGACGCGGTGATCGTGAACACGTGCGGATTCATCCGCTCCGCCTGCGAGGAGGCAGTCGCCGAAATCGGCCGCGCGTGCGAATTGAAGCGCGCCGGGCGCGTACGCGCAGTCGTGGCGGCGGGATGCTTCGTGCAGAGATACCGCGAAGACCTCCGGGGGCTTTTCCCCGAAGTGGACGCTTTCGCCGGGATCGACGCCGTGTCCGGCATCGCCGGGATCGTGCGCGGCGCGCTGGCGCATTCCGCCGCCGGGCGGAGCGCCGCGGTTCCGTGCAGTTTCGGCAAAGGGCTTCCGTCCGGCCTGTTCAATCCGCCCGAACCGGCGCTGCGCTTCACCGGGCGCGCGTTCGCGTACCTGAAGATCGCGGAAGGCTGCGCCCACCGCTGCGCATACTGCGCGATTCCTTCCATACGCGGCAACTGCAGATCGCGCAGGATGGCGGACATCCTGCGCGAAGCCCGCACGCTCGTCGCGACCGGCGTGAAAGAGCTGGACATAATCGCGCAGGATCCGCTTCTGTGGGGCCGGGATCTCGATCGCGGCCGCCGCGGCATAACCGATCTCCTGCGCGCGCTGGACGGAATCGAAGGCGATTTCCGCACGCGCCTGCTGTACGCGTACCCGTCGGAAGTGACGGATCCGCTGCTTGAATGGATGGCGGAATCCCCGAGGGCGCTCAAATACCTCGACGTCCCGGTCCAGCACACCGTGCCGGAGGTACTGAAGGCGATGAACCGCGGCGCGGCGGTCGAAGCCACGCTCGGAATCGCGGAAAGGGCGCGCGCGGCGGTTCCCGGCGTGACGCTGCGCACCACTGTGATGACAGGCTTCCCCGGCGAAACGGAAAAGCGTTTCGCGCGGATGCTCGAAGATCTCGAACGCATGGATTTCGACTATCTCGGCGTGTTTGCGTTTTCGCCCGAAGAGGGGACGCCCGCCGCCGCCATGAAAAACCGTCCGCCGCGCAAAGCGGCGGAGGAGCGCGCCGCCGCGATCGAAGCGATGCAGTCGCGCGCCTGGAAGAAGAAAGCACGCGCCATGAAAGGCGCGGTGAAGGATGCGCTGGTCGTGGCGCCGGGAATCGCCCGCCTTGAATCGCAGGCGCCGGACGTCGACGGCGCGACGGAATTTTCGGGCGGCTCGCCCGCCGTCGGCGAAACCGTCCGCGTGCGCATAACCGGAAATCGCGGATACGACTTCCTCGCGGAGATCGCGAAGTGACCGATGCCGCGGTTTTCTTCCGCGATCTGGCGGTGATGATGGCCGTGACCGGCGCGACCGCGGCGGTCTTCTCGAAACTGGGCTGGCCGAAAGTCCTGGGGTTCATCGCCGCAGGCGTGCTGATGAGCGGCCACACCTGGGGCGGCCCGCTGCTTGTGGACGAAAAGTCCGTCCAGACGATCGGACAGCTCGGAATCGTGTTCCTGATGTTTTCGCTGGGGCTGGAATTCAGCATCGCGTCCATGCGCAGAGTCGGGCACGTGGCGGTGCCAACGGCGTTCATAGACGCGGGGTTGATGGTCTGGTTCGGATATCTCGCCGGGACGCGCATATTCGGATGGGGGCGCGTGCAGGCGCTGTTCCTGGGCGTGGCGATCTGCGATTCCGCCACTACGCTTCTTTCCAAGACGATCGAAGAGATGAACTGGAGCGGCAGGCCGTTCACGCGCTACATCTTCGGCACTACGATAATGGAGGACATAATCTGCGTGGGGCTGCTCGCGGCGGCCACCGGCGTTGCAGGCGGCGGCGGAGACGGGCTTTCCGGCGCGGGCATGGCGTTCGGCAGGCTCGCGCTGTTCCTCGCCGGCGTCATCGTGATAGGAATGGCGAGGATGCCGCGCACGCTCGACAAACTGCGCCGCAGCGGGCGCGAGACTGTCATGCTGGCTACGCTCGGGTTCTGCTTCCTGGTTTCATACATCGCGGACCTCCTTGAAATCGGAGTGGCGCTGGGGGCGTTCGTATCGGGCGTGATATGCGCGTCGTCGAGCGTGCGCGACGAACTCCAGGCGATGGTCGATTCCCTGCGCACGATGTTCGCGGCGGTGTTCTTCGTGGCGATCGGACTGCTCGTCAATCCCGCGGTCTGCGCCGACAACTGGCTCGCGATACTTTCGGTGACGCTTCTCGTCCTCGTCGGCAAGTTCCTGAACGTGACCGTGGCGTCGCTCCTGACGGGGCAGTCGGTGAAGAACTCCGTGCAGACCGGCATGGGGCTTGCGCAGATAGGGGAGTTCGCCTACATGGCGGCGATGATATACATATCCATGTCCGGGCGCGCGGACGATCCGATGTACCAGATAGTGGTCGGCGCGTCGCTCGCGACGACCGTCTTGAACCCGGTTCTCCTGAAACTGTCCGACCCGGTCGGCGACTGGTGCGAACGCAACCAGCCGGCGAAATTCCGCAAGATGATGGCGAACTACTCCGGATGGCTCGAACGGTTCCGCACGGCCCGCCCGCCCAGCCGCCAGAAGCTGTTTCTGCGCGTCTACGCGGGCGCCATGCTGCTCGCCTGGACCGTGCTTTTCATAGGATACGCGGTCTGCGGATATGTGGCGAAATTCGATTTCTCCCGCTTCGGCGCGCCCATGGAGGCCAACAAGCGGCTCATACTGTGCCTAGCGGCGAACACGGCCGCGCTGCTGCCTTTGATATATGTTGCGGCCACAGCCCGCAAGCTTGGCAGGCTCGCGGGCGCGCTGGTGGCCGGAACATGGTCCGGGAAGGGCGCGTGGCGGCGCGCGAGCCAGGGCGTGGTGCGGACGTTCGTGCAGGGCGCGGCCGTATTCGCGACGCTTTTCCTGATGGCGATATCCAACCTTTCCGTCCTGCCGGAGGAAACATGGGCGCGCATATCGGTGTTCGCCGTGATAGCGGTGTACGGATTCTTCCACTGGAAGCGCCTGCGCCGCCGCGGCGCGGTGTCGGCGCGCCGCTTCCGCGCCGCGATCGCGGCCGAAGACCGCCGCGCGGCGAAAAAGGCCGCCGACGCGGCCGCCGCGCCGGTGCCGCCCTTTTCAGGAGTGCGCCAGCGCAAGTTCGCCATCCCCGCCGGTTCGCCGTTCGCCGGCGAAACAATCGGCGCGGCCGACATACGCCGCCGCACCGGCGCCACCATAATATGCCTCGAACGCGGCGGCGAGGCGCACTGGAATCCCGGCCCGGGCTGGATGCTAGCCGCAGGCGACATCCTTTCCGTGATCGCCGACGCCGACAATTTCTCGCGCCTCGAAGCCATCGCTTCGGCGTCTTCCGCTGAAAAATGAAACGCTCCTCCTACATAAGACTGCGGGCTTTCCGCGACTCGCTGCCGATCCTCGCCGGATACGGCTCCATGGGACTCGCCGCAGGCATACTTCTCGCCGCGAAAGGCGGCCTTTCGCTGGCTCCGCTCTGGGCGTTCCTCTCTTCGGGGCTTTGGGTCTCGGGAACCATGAGTTTCGCGTGCGTGCCCGAATTCGCCGCGCGGGACGGCATATTCACGATCGCCGCGGCCGTTCTCGCCGTAAACTTCCGCTACGTGTTCTACGGCTTCTCGATGCTCTCGCGCTGGAAGAACGCCGGACTTACGCGCAAGCTGTACCTGATACTTATGCTCACGGACGAAAACTACGCGCTCGAGACATCCTGCCGCATAAAGGACGAAAAGAGCTTCCTTTCATACTGCACCGCGCTTTCCCTGCTGAACCATTCGTACTGGGTGTGCGGCGTGACATGCGGCGCGCTCGGCGTCTACGCGCTCGGCAAGGCGTTCGAC
>CACYEO010000105.1 GCA_902773475.1 uncultured bacterium
TCACGCACCTCTCTCGAAGTTGTTTTTTCCAGTTGTTCCGGTTGTCTCCAATCCCAAACCGCCTGGGTGAAAAACACAGATGCGCCCGAGGTGGCGGGCAAGTTGAATGCAACTGCGGGCGGGTTGAATGCGGCGCGGTTTCGTGCAGGTGCATCCGCTTCGTCTTGTCGCCGCGCATCTCCGGATTTCGGACGGCTCGGATGCGTCCGGCGCGATATGGTATAATATCCGCCGTCAGTCACAGATCAGGAGAAGGCCATGGACAAGGTCAAGGTCGAAATATGCTGCGGAACGGCGTGCTATCTGCTGGGTGCGGCGAACATGATGGACATAGAAGACAGGCTTCCCGCCGAATGGCGCGGCAAGGTCGATGTCGAAGCGCGCACGTGCCTTGAATTGTGCGAGATGGAGAATCTTGGCGGCGCGCCGTATGTGCGCATCAACGATAAGGAAATAATGTCGCAGGCGACGCCCGAAAAGCTGCTCACGCGCATCGGCGAACTTGTCGGAGGGGCTGCGTAAAATGCTCAACGGCTCCACCTTCATCCGGCGCGAACTGATGATCCGCATAGTCCGCGCCTTTGATTCCGGATCGATCGAATCGGATCTCGACAAGATTCCCGTAAAGCTGAGACCGAAGAACGAACCTGCGTCGCGGTGCTGCATCTACCACGACCGCGCAATTCTCAAATACCGTTTGATGGCGCTTCTCGGGATTTCCGTCGAAGAGGAAACGGACGAGACGAAGCCGCTTTCGGCATACTACGCCGAAAAGGCGGACGGGGAGCGCGGCGAGCCGTCCGCGCCCAAGACGCCGCTCAGCGTCTGCGGGCCTGCCTGCAGCGGCTGTCCCGACGCCCGCGTGGTCTCCACGCAGAATTGCCGCGGCTGCTTTGCGCGCCCATGCGTATACAACTGCCCCAAGAAGGCGATAGAAGTCGTCGACGGACATTCCGTCATCGACCAGAAACTTTGCATAAAGTGCGGCAAGTGCATATCAGCATGCCCATACCACGCCATTGTCAAGACCACGGTGCCCTGCGAAGAGGCGTGCCCTGTCGGAGCCATCAAGAAAAACGGGTTCGGCGTGGCGGCCATCGATTTCGGCAAGTGCATTTTCTGCGGCAAGTGCTTCAACGCCTGCCCATTCGCCGCCGTCATGGAGAGGTCTCAGCTGATCGATGTGCTGGCGGCCATGAAGCGCGGCGAAAAACTTGTCGCTATGGTGGCGCCCGCGGCTGAAAAGCAGTTTCCCGGCAAAATCGAGCAGCTCCTTTCCGCCTGCGCCAAGGCGGGCTTCGGCGACGTCATGGAGGTGGCGCTCGGCGCCGAAATGACAACCGCCCACGAAACGGCGGAGTTCATCGAGCGCATGGAGAAAGACCCCAAGACGTTCATGACAACGTCGTGCTGCCCGGCGTGGGTGAATCTCGTGTGGAAGCACCTGCCCGATCTCGTGGATCACGTTTCCCTCACCCCCAGCCCCATGGTTTACGCGCGCGAAATAGTCAAATCGAAAGATCCGGACGCCAAGACCGTGTTCATCGGGCCGTGCGTGGCGAAGCGCAGCGAAGCCCGCCGCAAGGGTGTCGACTACGTGCTTTCTTTCGAGGAGCTTGGCGCGATACTCGCCGGCAGAAAGATCGACGTGATCGCCTGCGATCCTTGGCCCGTTCCCCGTCCGGCCAATCCGACCGCGCGCAACTACGCGCGCAGCTGCGGCGTAACGGAGGCGGTTCTCGCCGAGGCTGCGGCGAAAATTCCCGGGTTCAAGCTCGATTCGAAACAGATCAACGGAATCGACGGCAAGACTTGCACGATGGTCAGGCTTCATGCGTCTGGGAAAATCCCCGTCAATTTCCTGGAAGTCATGGCATGCCCGGGCGGGTGCCAGAACGGCCCCTGCTCGCTTGTCAAATAGAATGGCGCATATATGGGCGGGGCCTTGAACCGCGTCCGCCTCCCCTCCCCCGGACCGCCGCGTGGACGCTTTGTCCCGGCGGTTTCGTTTATTGCGCCGTGCCCGCACAGTACAGGAATCAATCTAGCCAAAATGGTAGCGCTAAATTCAAAAATGCGCTTGATTGCCCCGTTGGATTTATAGTATGATTTTCACGTTCCGGTCAAAGGCGGGATTCCGCCTTGTGCGGAACGTCAGATTACCCGCGCGGTTGCCGACAGCCGCGATTGGGTCGCGTCGTGTGAAAGTGTAGGAGCAGACACACAGAAGAACGCAACGAAGAGGACACTGCCTTTCGTGCAGTTTCGCCTCCTTCGGTGCATTCTTCAGGGTTATCCTACACACCTCACACGATGCATCGAAGGAGGTGTCTTATTGTTCCCGCGTCTCCTACGATGTCTGGACGTGGAACAGGATGTGTTGCGGTATAACGCCCACGGCAAAAGCGACACGTTCAAAAGGCAAATGCCGCGGGGAATGGGCAAGGAATCCAACCATGAGGAAACTGGCTGCTGCAATTGCGGTGCTTTGGGGCATATCGGTCTCTGCCGACACGGAAACCGTCAACGGCATAACATGGTCGTATATGATCGACAATGACGGGGCGACGATAGGTGTCGGAGCATACTATGACTATGATGCTGCTCCTGCTATTTCCCAAACGACGACAGGGGCGATAACTGTCCCTTCGCAATTGGGTGGCTATAGAGTTACCAGTATCGGGAATTATGCGTTCGTTGGTTGCACCGGCCTTACAAGCGTGACGATTCCGGACGGCGTGACAAGTATTGGAGAAAGTGCATTCTGGGGATGCAGTGGCCTTGCGAGCGTGACGATTCCTGACAGCGTGACGAGTATCGCTTATGGAGCGTTTATTGATACTCCTTTCTATGAAAATCAACCCGATGGACTTGTTGTTTTAGGGAAAGTAGCATATAGAATAAAAGGATCGTCGTGTCCTTCAAGCGTGACGATACCTGACGGCGTGA
>CACYEO010000106.1 GCA_902773475.1 uncultured bacterium
GCAGATGCCCGTGGACGGAATCCTGTGGTATCAGGGCGAATCGAACGCCACGCGCTGCGTGCCGCCGGAGGCTCCGCTCGACGGCGCATACATGGAAGAGACGCTGCGCGCCGTGATGGAGCAGTTTCGCAGGCTGTGGGGCGCCAAGGTCGTGGTCGTAGGGCTGCCTGTAATGGACCGTCCGTGGGCGCCGTACCGCGCGGCCCAGAAGAAGGTGGCCCGGGAGACCGGGGCGATATTCGTCGATACGTTCGCCGCAGGCCTGGGCGATCCGCACGACGTCCACCCTCGCGACAAATCCGCCTTTGCCGATCTCGCGGCCGGCGCGGTGCAGGACGTCAAATAGCTCAATCCCTCCCCCCCGGCAGGGACGGCGAAACCGGCGTCCTTCTGTGCGCCGGGCGTTATGGTATACTTGCCGCCTATGAAAACCACCGTCATCACCGCTGTTGCGGCTTTGGCCGCGTTAGCCTTTCAACGTCCGCTGCTCGCAGGCGCGGAATTGGCCGGGATCGCGGCGCGTTCCGTCCACTTGAACTACGAGCGCCCCGCACCCGGAGACGTGTCCGCGATAGAATGCGCCGTGACCGTCCGCGAGACCGCCCCCGGCACGTTTTTCGAAGTCGCCGGCTTCGAATGCGGCTACTGCGGTTTCCAGGAACTCTACGACGGTTCGCACGTCTTCATATTCTCCGTATGGGATCCGGGCGATCCTTTCGATTTCAAGGCCAGGCCGGACGCCGTGCCGCCGGACCGGCGCGTGAAGGAGGTCTACGCGGCGGCCGGAGTGCGCGTGAAGCGTTTCGGCGGCGAGGGCACCGGAGCGCAGGCGATGGCTCCGTACGACTGGAAGAAGGATGTCCCTGAAACGGTGCGCATATCGTGCTCGCCGCACGGCGCAGACCGCACCGAGTTCACCGCATGGATCAAAACCCCTTCCGGCGAATGGCGCAGAATGGCATCCTTCTCGACGCTTCATCTCGGAACGAAACCGTTCTCGCGCGCGTTTTCCTTCATAGAGGATTTCCGCCGCAACAGGGCGTCCGCCGGAATGCGTCGCCGCGCGGATTTCACCGGCATGGTTTTCACGTTCGCCGGCGGCGAGCGGCGCGATTGCGCCCAGGCCCGCTTCACGGCCGATTCCAATCCGTCGCTTGCGATTGACGCCGCCCCCGCCCCCGGCGGCTGGACGCTCGCCACAGGCGGCTCCGTGACAAATTCCAACGCGCGCCTCGGCGGAACGGTCGCGCGCGGCGCGCCGGGGGAAGCGTCGAAATGATAGTCTCTCTCTCAGGGACGCTCCTCTCGAAATCCCCGGTTTCCGCCGTCGTCGAGTGCGGCGGCGTGGGATACGAAGCGTTCATACCGCTTTCCACGTACGACCGCCTGCCTCCGGCCGGCGAAAAATGCTTTTTGCATACGTGCCACGTCGTGCGCGAAGACGCCCAGCTGCTTTTCGGGTTCGCCACTGAAGACGAAAAACGCGTCTTTTCCCTTTGCACCGCCATTTCCGGCGTAGGTCCCAAAATAGCGCTGTCGCTGCTTTCGGGATTGAAGCCCGCCGACCTGCAGCTCGCCGTGGCGGAAGGCGATTTCAAACGCCTTTCTTCCGTGAAAGGAGTCGGCCGCAAGATCGCGGAACGCATTGTGGTGGAACTGCGCGGCAAGGTGAATCCCGTCGCGGCGCTTGCCGCCGCCGCATCGGGCGGCGACGATTCGCGCGCAGAGGTTTTGCGCGACGCGATGATGGCGCTTGCGAATCTCGGATATTCCGAGGACGCCGCACGCAAAATGGTGCAGGACGTGTTGAAGGAAGACGCCTCGGTCGCGGACATCCAGACGGTTTTGAGACGCGCGCTCGCGGGCGCGGCGAAGTGAGGGGGGCTGCGGTGCTTCGTGTTGTCGCCACGCCGATAGGCAATCTCGGGGATCTGTCCCCGCGCGCGCTCGAAGCGTTCAAAAACGCTTCGCTCGTAGCCTGCGAAGACACCCGCCGCACCTGGCAGCTGCTGTCGGCGTTCGGCGTTCCGCGCCCCGAAATGATTTCGTTCCGCCAGGGCAACGAGGAGAAAACCGCCGACGCGGTTATCGCGGCGGTCCGCGCCGGACGCGAGACCGTGCTCTGCTCCGACGGCGGCTACCCGGCGATATCCGACCCCGGCTACAAATTGATCAGGCGCTGCGCGCGCGAAGGCGTCCCGTTCGAGGTCGTGCCCGGCGCGTCGGCTGTGCTTACGGCGCTCGTGTCTTCCGGGCTTTCAACTTCTTCTTTCACATTCAAAGGTTTTCCGCCGCGGCAGCCCGGCGCGCTTAGGAGGTTCTTCGCCGATGACGCCGCAGGCCCCCACACGATGGTCTGCTTCGAGTCGCCATTCCGCGTGGGCAAGACGCTTCAGGCGGCGTTCGAAACGCTCGGCGACCGCGAAGCCGCAGTGTGCATCGAACTTACCAAACTGCACGAGCGCGTGGATCGCGGCTTCCTCGCCGATCTCGCCGCGAAATACGCGCAGACTGCGGTGAAGGGCGAAGTCGCCGTTGTAATTGCAGGATCCAATCCAAAATTCACCCGCGGCGCGCACGGCGCGCCGGAGGAGGATGACAATGAATAAAACAACCATGTTCTCGGCGTCCGCCGCGCTTTGCGCCGCGATGCTTCTTCCCGCGGCGGCGGACGGCACCCCGCCGCCGGCCTCGCCGCCATCTCCCCCGGCGTCCGGCGCGGTCGCGCCTGGTCTCGTCGATGCCGCGATAGAAAGAGGCGTCGCGTTTCTTAAAACCCAGCAGGCGCTCGACGGATCGTTTTCCGATTCGCACATGCCGGCTCTCACGGCGCTGCCGCTGTGGGCGTTCGTCCGCTCCGGCGCGGGGGATTCGCCGGCCGCCACAAACGCCGCGAATTTCGTTCTCGGCACGCAGCGCGAAGACGGCGGTTTCTACGTTCCCAGGCCGGGCCGCGGCGGTTCGGGTCTCGGCAACTACAATACCGGCGTCTGCATGAGCGCGCTCCATGAAAGCGGCCTCGCGCCCGCGTCCGCGATACTGAAGGCCCGCGACTACGTGGCCGGTTCGCAATTGACCGGCGACGATACGCTTTCGGGCGGCTTTGGATACGACCGCGCGATGCGCCGCCGCTACGCCGATCTCAACAATACCGTATACGCGATGGACGCCATGCGCCGCACGCAGTCTGCGGAAGAGTTCCGCCCCGCCGGGGAGAAACGCGCGGATCTGGACTGGTCGCGCGCGCTCGCATACGTTTCGAGCCTCCAGTCCCGCGAAGGCTCCGCCGCAGGCGGCTTTGCATACAACGACCGCACTCCCCAGGGCGGAACGTCCACGAACGCCGCGTCGGGGAAAGTGACGCTGCGCGCGTACGGTTCCATGACTTACGCAGGCGTGCTCGCCATGGTGCATTGCGAACTGCCGAAGTCCGACCCGCGCGTCAAATCCGCGTTTGAATACTGCGCCGCGCACTGGTCGCTCGACGAAAACCCCGGCATGGGCCGGCAGGGGCTGTTCTTCTACTACGACATCCTTTCGCGCGCGCTCGCCGCGGCGGGAACGCCTCTCACCGCCGCAGACGGCGGCACGGTGGACTGGCGCGGACAGCTTGCCGCGAAACTCGTCGCCCTGCAGAAGGCCGACGGATCGTGGTGCAACGACAACAACCGCTTCTGGGAGAACGATCCCGTTCTCTGCACTTCATACGCCTTGCTCGCGCTCTCGCTCTGCAAACCCGGCGCAACACACTGAAAAGACCTTCCGCGATGGCAAAGAAAGACAAGGGCGGAGTCCCGCCAAGCCTCCTCGACAATCTCGACCTGTTCGCATCCGCAGCACCGGCAGATCCTCCCCCTCCCGCGGACGATGGCGCCGGGGCCGCGCCTCCCGCGCAGGAGCCGGACGTAGAAACCGGCGCGCAGCCCGCCGCAGACGGCGCCGCGCCGTCCTCCCCCGCGCTTTCCCTTACGGGGCGCGGCCCGCTCCGCGACTTGATGGATTCCAACTTCCTGCAGTTCGCGGGCTACGTGATCTGTTCGCGCGCGATACCCGCCGTCGAGGACGGTCTCAAGCCCGTGCAGCGCCGCATCCTGCATTCGCTTTTCGAAAAGGACGACAAGCGTTTCACAAAAGTGGCCAATATCGTGGGCCACGCCATGCAGTACCATCCCCACGGCGACGCCTCAATCGGCGACGCTCTCGTCGTGCTGGCGAACAAACTCTGGAGCGAAGACGGCAGCCGCGGCTACGTGATACGCGGGCAGGGGAACTTCGGCAACATCTACACCGGAATGCCCGCCGCCGCCCCGCGTTACATCGAATGCCAGCTTTCGGACCTCGCCCGCGGCGAAGTCTTCAACCCGAAGACTACGCAGTACGTGCCGTCGTACGACGGACGCAACAAAGAGCCCGTCCTGCTGCCCGCCAAGATACCGCTGCTTCTGATGTTCGGCGCGGACGGCATCGCAGTCGGCCTTTCGACGGCGATTCTCCCGCACAACTTCATCGAACTTCTCGAAGCCGAAATCGACATCATCCGCAAAAAGAAGGTGGAACTCTACCCCGATTTCCAGCTCGGCGGCGTGATGGACGTGTCCGAATACGACGACGGCCGCGGCAAGGTGAAGGTGCGCGCCGTCATCGAACCGCGCGACAAGAACAAACTCGTCATAACCCAGCTTCCATGGGGCGAAACGACCGATTCCCTGATCGCCGACATAGAAGAGGCGATCAAGAAAAAGAAAGTCGAAATACGCCAGATACACGACCTCACCGCGAAGGACGTGGAAATCGAACTGATCCTCTCCACTGGCGCTTCGCAGGAGAAGACCGTCACCGCGCTCTACGCTTTCACGAAATGCGAGAAATCCATCGCGTCGCGTCCGGTCGTCCTCGACGCCGGAAGGCCGCGTGAACTGACCGTTTCGCAGATTCTCGCGCGCAACACCGAACGCCTGATGTCGCTCACGCGCCGCGAACTCGAAATCAAACTCGAAGAACTCGACGCCCAGTTCCACGCCAAGACGCTCGACCAGATATTCATCGAAGAGCGCGTGTACAAACGCATCGAAAACGAAAAGTCCTGGGAGGGCGTGCGAAAGGCGGTGTTCGACGGCCTCGCGCCGTTCCGCAAACGCCTGCGCCGCGATGTCACCGGCGACGATGTCGAGCGGCTTCTCAAGATTCCCATCCGCAGGATTTCGCAATACGACATCGACAAGAACCGCAAGGAGATCGAAGACATCGTCGCGGAGGAGAAGAAGACCGCCGCCGACCTCGCCGATCTGCGCAATTTCACGATAAAGTACATCAAGAACCTGATAAAGACTTACAAGAGCAAATATCCGCGCTGCACGAAAATCGCCGCTTCGCCGTTCAAGCAGGTCGACATGCGCGCGATCACCGCGTCGGAACTGACGATCCGCTCCGACCCGGAAAACCATTTCGTCGGGTCCGGCGTGCGCGGCGGAGACGAACTTTTCAAATGCTCGTCCCTTGACAAGCTTCTCTTCCTGTGGAAGGACGGCCGCTACAAGATGATGCCCCCGCCCGAGAAACTCTTTGTGGACAAAGACCTTCTTTGCGTGCTTTTCTATTCGCGCGACAAGGAATACACCTGCGTCTACACAGAGCCCGACTACGGCTTCTCGTACATGAAGCGCTTTACGTTCGGCGGCATGATCCAGAACAAGGAATACCGCCTCGCCCCGGAAAAGTCGAAGGTGATATTCTTCACCGACGGCTGCCCCGAGACGCTCTACGTGAAATACCGTCCCGCCAAATCGCAGCGCATACACCAGCAGGCCTTCTCCCCCGGCGAAGCGACGGTGCGCGGTGCGTCGTCGCGCGGGCTTCAGATGACCACAAAGGCCATCGCAAAGATTTCAACGTCGAAAGGTTCGTGGTGGGACGATTCCGAAACGCCGGAAAAAGGCCTTCTCACGGACTGATCCCACCCACTGCGCGACTTCCGCCGAACAGCCATGGAACCGGAAATAACATCCCCCGCCAACCCTAAAATCAAGCACGTCGTGAAACTGCGCTCGTGCTCGTTTCGCGACGAAACGGGCGAGATGATCGTGGAAGGCTACCGCGAATGCCGCCGCGCGCTCGACAACGGCTACCGCCCGAACCGCCTCTTCCACTGCCCGGAACTGTACCTGAAGGACGAAAACGAACCTGCGCTCGTGGAAGACTGCCGCCGCGCCGGCGCGGAAATCTATTCCTGCTCGAAAGCGGCTTTCCTGAAAATCGCATACCGTGAACGTCCCGACGGTCTTCTCGCCACCGGCCCGCACGTCGCGATTCCTCTCTCGCGCCTCGACGTTCCGGAAAACTCGCTTGTCATAGTCACGGAAGCCATTGAAAAGCCGGGCAATCTCGGCACGATTCTCCGTTCGGCGGATGCCGCCGGCGCCGCGGCCGTGATAGTGTGCGACAGGACTACCGACATCCACAACCCGAACGTGGTGCGCGCCTCCACCGGAACCCTCTTTTCCGTCCCCGTGGCAGTCGCGACGTCGGACGAAGCGCTCGCCTGGCTGCGCGCGCGCGGCTTCCGCATTCTGGCCGCAACGCCGCATGCCGAAAAACTCCATTTTGAAACCGACCTTACAGGCAATGTCGCCGTGGCGGTTGGCGCCGAGCAGTACGGGCTTACCGCAAAATGGATGGACGGCGCGGATCTGCGCGTGCGCATACCGATGCTCGGTCTGGCCGATTCGCTGAACGTTTCGGCCGCAGTGACGATTCTCGTGTTCGAGGCCGCCCGCCAGCGGATCGCGTCCGGTCTCGCGTCCGTCCCTGCTTTCGAGCCGTGGCACGGCGAAGGCCGCAAGGATCATTGAGGCCCGCATTGTTCCGCATCTGGTTCCAGCTTCTCCGTCCCTGGTCGCTCACGGCGTCGATCGTGCCGTTCGCGGTGGTGATGCCTTTTGCTGACGATCCATTCGCGCCCCTGCGTCTGTCTTTTGCGCTTGCCGCGGCGGTTTTTCTGCAGACTGCATGCAATCTTCTCAATACGTGGGGCGACTGGAAAAGCGGACTTGACGCGCGCGCAGACGCCAAAGCGTCGGTTCCGCTTCTCGTGCAGGGTGCAGTCTCTCCGCGCGCGGTGCTCGCCGCCGCCGTCGCCGCGCTCGCCGGAGCCGCCGCCTGCGCCGCGCCTCTCGTTTTCTGCGGGCCGGACGGAGGGCGTTTCAATTTCCCGCTTCTTGCAATCGCGCTTGCGGGCTTCGCCGGCGCCTGCAACTACGCCACGATGCTGCGTTTCAAATATCGCGGGCTCGGCGTGCCGTTCGTGTTCGTCCTGATGGGGCCGCTTTTCTTTGCGGGCGCATACATTGCCGCAGAGCCGTATTCGCCCGAAGGGCTTGCAGGATGCCTTGTCGCGTCGCTGCCGGTTTCATGCCATGTCGCGGCGATACTGCACGGAAACGATATGCGCGACAGGTGTTCCGACGGCGCGGCGGGGATAAAAACCGCCGCCGTGCGTTTCGGGCCGCGCGGCGCGGCGGCGCTTTACGCCGTTCTTCTTCTCGCACCGTTCGCGATGGCGCTTTCGGCGGCCGCGGCGTTTCTTTCCGCGCCGTTCCTTCTGCCGTTCGCCGCGTTCCCGAAAGCGGTGAAATCCGTCCGGCGCGCGTACAGGCTTGTCGCCGAAAATCCCGCCGCTCCGCAATGGGTGCGGTTCGAGCGTGACGCCGGCGCCATGCATTTCATCTATGGAATCATGCTCGCCGCTGCGCTCGCGCTGTTTCGCGCCTAGAGCGTGGTCCGGATGATCTCCGCCCCGCCTGCCGCCGGCGATACGGTCGCATCCGCGCCCGCCGGAACAAGAACGCTTTGGCCCGCCGGCGCCGCCGCGGTCGTTCCGCCTGCGGAGATTTCCGCTTCCCCGGAAACCGTGAAGAACGCTTGAAAAGTGCTTGCGCTCCCTGGAAACACGGTGCGCCCGCGCAATGTCAGGCTGCGCACGGAAAAATACGGAGTTTCCAGTCCGTCCGCCGCGCGCACGGGTTTCGGCGCGGGGCGGTCGTATGCGGTCGTGGCCAGGCCCTTTTCAATGTGCAGCTGCCGCGGTTTCCCGTCGCGCCCCGTGCGTCCCCAGTCGTAGAAGCGGTACGTCGTGTCGGAAGACTGCTGCACTTCGTATACAAGGCATCCCGCGTCTATCGCGTGGACCGTTCCGCCGGGAATGTAGAGCGCGTCGCCGCGGCGTACCGGGGTGCGCTCAAGCAGAAATGACGGATCGCCGTCCCTCGAGGCGCGTTCGAGCTTTTCGCGCGTCGTTCCGGGGACGAGTCCCGCGTACAGCGCGGCATCCG
Source organism: uncultured bacterium (assembly GCA_902773475.1). Classification (GTDB taxonomy): domain Bacteria; phylum Verrucomicrobiota; class Kiritimatiellia; order RFP12; family UBA1067; genus CADCBS01. The sequence goes on from CACYEO010000106.1 coordinate 8,328, forward strand.
CCGTTGCATCTATAACAAGCCAGCATTCGGATTTGGCTTCTCCCCCCGCCGTCTGCGCAGTCCGGTCGTCCGGATGGACCTGCACGCTGAGACGCTCGCGCGCGTCTATGAGTTTGAAAAGCAACGGGAATTTTCGCGGGTCGGGCGCTTTTGCGCCGGTGAAGGCCGCTCCGTAGGCGGAAGCGAGCTCATCTAGTCCGGCGCCTTCGTACGGGCCGCCTGTCACACGTCCCGGAAAGTCCGGACGGGCGGAAATCTCCCACGATTCGGAACATTCCGGCGGAGCGTCTTTCCTGTTGAAACGCTCTATGATTCTGCGGCCGCCCCAGGGCGCTGTCGCGTAATGCCGTGAAAAAACAAGCGGGATTTGCGGGCACGGTAGATCTGCAAGATTTCTCATGTGCGAAAGTATATCTCATTGCCGCGCGAATGGAAAAGGGTTTGAGCGTCAAGTTGGGGCGCATCTGCGTTTTTCACCCAGACGGTTTGAGATTGGAAACAACCGGAACAACTGGAAAAAACAACTTCGAGAGAGGTGCGCGAACTGCGAAGCGTATCCACCCGTCTAAGGTCGCTGCCGAAGGCAGTCGCCAGAGTGGTGCCGCAAGGCCCCGCGCCCGCACACCAACGGAAAGTTGTTTCAAACAGTTGTTTCCTATCATCAAAAAGCCATGCGGTGAATTACGCAGATGCGCCCCTCGGGCCGGCCTTCATGCGCGCGAGCGCGCAATATGGTATCATATTGAAGTTTCCGGCCGTCGGCGGCAAGGTCTGCGGCTGTATAGCAAAAAAAAGAATGAATAACGATGAGAACGCAAATCAAGAAGTGCTTCATGGCGGCGCTTGCCGTTGCAGCAGTATGCGGCGCATTTGCGCAGTCTTCAGTGCGCGACAGCATAGACATTGCAGACTCGAACAACCAGATAAAGAAGATTTTCGAGTTGGCGAAGAGGTCCGCCGAAGAGGACTTCAACGTCGATTTCTGCGGGTTCTTTGCGGGGATGTCGCGCTACGATGCGATGGATCTTGCCGCTTTTTACAGGCTGAAATATGGCGAATACTCATTTGAAACAAGGGGTCCGGGGAAAGCGGTCGTCAGTCTTTGGTTTTCCCTCAAAGGCGTCAGGCGCATTACAAAAGGCGGGAATACGATAGAAGAACTTGCCCAGGCCGTAGCGAACCGCGTGGGGGACTTGAAAGGGGGTGTTCAAGGATGGGAACGCAAGACAATCGACGGAGTTGTCGTCACATTTGGAGAAAGAGGATTGACCATTTACAATCCTCAAATGGCTTCTAAAACTCCGCTCGCAACAGCGGAAGCTGCGCGGAAGTACAAAGCAGATGTCGATGCTGCAGAAAAAGCGGCGGCGGAAATGGCCGCCCGCGAAAGAGCGGCAAGAGAGGAGTCTGCCCGGAGAGAAAGAGCGGCAAGAGAGGAGGCTGCTCGGAAAAGAGAGGAGGCTGCCCGGAAAGAAAGAGCGGCAAAAGAGGCGTGGATGAAGAAGGGGGGCGGGGCAACGAAAACGCTGAGGCTTCCGGGCGGAGCAACGATGGAAATGATATACGTCGCACCCGGTTCGTTCATGATGGGAAGTCCTGAATCGGAGGATGGTCGCTATGATGATGAAAAACAACATCGTGTGACGTTGACGAAAGGTTTTTGGCTTGGCAAATACGAAGTCACGCAGAAGCAGTGGAAATCCGTCATGGGTGACAATCCATCGGACAATAAGGGTGACGATCTGCCGGTCGAGAATGTGTCATGGGAAGATTGCCAGAAATTCATCCGCAAAGTGAATGCAAGTTTGAACTGCGGAGCGCGTCTGCCCACGGAAGCGGAATGGGAATACGCCTGTAGAGCAGGGACTTCCGGCCCTTATGCAGGAGGCAGTTTGGACAGCATGGGGTGGTACGGTGACAATAGCGTAAAAAAACACCCTGTCGGGCAGAAGAGCCCGAACGCATGGGGCTTTTACGATATGCATGGAAATGTATGGGAGTGGTGCAACGATTGGTACGGAGAGTATCCTTCCGGCAGCGTTACGGATCCGCACGGTGCGTCTTCGGTTGCGTATCGCGTCTATCGCGGCGGGGACTGGGACGACGGTGCCCGCAACTGCCGCTCCGCGATCCGCTTCAGGTCTTCCCCGGGCGATCGCTACGGCAACCTGGGCTTCCGCGTCGCGCTCGCGCCTAGTCACTGAACGGAGCATCTGTCATGTGCCTGAGCAAGAGCGAGCGCGCGAATAATCTTTGAGTTGTTGAATGTCGTCAATACAGTCAATGTAAAGACTAAAGACGGACACAGGAAAAACTAGAAATGAAAAAAATGAATTTTTTTGCCTCGACTTTTTCGTTTGCTTTAGCAGCGGCGTTTGCGTCCGCCGCGCATGGCGCGGACGTGGAGCGCATAATTAGGCCCCCGCGCCTCAGCCGCGGGAACGCTTCCGTCCTGCCTGTCCAGCCTATCGACCAGGCTTCGTGGCTGACGCATCCTGAAATCAAGGACGAGGCGGGCACCGTGCCGATGCCGCGCATCGTCCGCTTCCGCTGCGAGTTTGAGAGCGACGGCTCGCCGCTCGAGTTCGACGTTTCCGCCGACGAAC
>CACYEO010000107.1 GCA_902773475.1 uncultured bacterium
ATGGCGCAGGCCCAGAGCCGCCGCGGGCCCGCGTTCAAAAGCATATCGGCCGACTATGAAAAGCTGGCCGAACAGGCGCCGGCGCGCCGCAGGCGGTAGCAGGGCATGCCTACAGCCGTGGAACCGGATGTCGCCGTATATCTGCTCGCGGGCGTATTCGCCGCGATAGGGTTGTGGCGCGGGCTGTCTGGCGAACTTGCCAACTTCTGCGCTATTCTCGCCGCTCTCGCCTGTGGCATTCCCGTCCACTCCTTCGTCGCTCCGTACGCGGCGCAAACCGGGCTGTCGGCTGCCGGATCCGCGCTTGCGTCGTGGGGCGCGACTGTCGCGGCCTGCATAGTAGTGTTCGGACTGGTCTACAAAATAATCGGCAAGACGGTCTCCTTCCTGGTGCCCCAGCCCACGAACGCGATTTTCGGTATCGCAATCGGCGCGGTCAAGGGATTTCTCATAGCGGCCGTCGCGATAGGTTTCCTCCGCACCGCCGGTCTCGATTCCGGATTCGCGGCTTCGCGCGACACTCTCGTTTCCGGTCTTGTTTCGCGCAGCATCGAAACCTACGCACGGCTTGCCGCGCCATGACGGATCCCAGCCCGCAATTCGATCCCGCCGCCGCGCTCATGGAGCGTTGCGCGCGCGAGGACGGAGAAGAAGCGTTTTCGGAGCTTGTCGGAAAATTTTCCGCTCCCGTCTTGAACTTTTTCGTGCGCGCAGGCGTTGGAATAAACGATGCCTCCGATCTGACGCAGGAGGTTTTCATACGTTTGTGGAAACGGCGGAAGGGCTACACGCCCGGAGCGAAGTTCTCCACGTATCTTTTTACAATCGCGCGGAGCGTCCGCATAGACGATCTGCGCCGCAAGGATTCGAGACGCAGAACGGAGAAGACATGGCTGGAAAACAGGGATGTCCTGGAGGCGAAACCGGAGCGGCCGCCCCATGCGGATGCCGTGAGGCGCGCCGTGGCCGCGCTGCCGGAGAAGCTGCGCGATGCCGTGGAGCTGGGATTCTTCCAGAATCTGCCCTACGCGGAAGTGTCGCAAATCCTGTCGATCCCCGTAGGGACCGTGAAGTCCCGCGTGTTCAACGCCGTGGCGAAATTGAAGGAAATGCTGGAGAAGGAAGGAATCCGGCTGTGACGGACGATGTGAAAGAGACTTTTGCTGGCGATCCTGCGGCCGCCGCGTTTGCGGAGGCGCTGGGCCGGTACGCCTGCGCCGCGGAGAGCCCGGGCCTGGCGGAAAGAATCGAGCGCGCCGTATCCGCGGCCGCCGCAGCTGAAAGAAGACGCGCCGCATTCGCGCGCATCCTGGCAAGAGCAGGGGCTGCGGCCGCCGCCGCGGCCGCCGTTGCAGTCGCGGCGTTTTGCATAGATATGCATGTCGGCGTGCGCGGGGGTAATCCGCCTGCGGAAACAGCTCCGGAGCCGGTCTTTGCCCGGATTGAGCGCATTCCGTCCGATTTCCGCGATCCCGTCGCCGTTTGCGCGTTTTCGCCGGACGGTCCGTGCAACGGGTGGAACGTGGGAGAGTCCGTGGCGCGCATAATCCAAAAACAGCGCGCGGACGGCGGGTGGGGCAATCCCGTTCTTTCTTCGTGGTGCACCGCCGCTCTTGCAAAAGCCGCGGCGGAAGGCTTCCCCGGCGCGGGAATCGCGCGTATGAAAGCGCTTCGCCACCTCAGGATGAACGGCATCGAAGAAAAACGCGGCGGCGAACTGCTCGCCGCCGCCGCTTCCGGCCAGTTTGCCAGATTCGGCATTCTTTAGACAAAACGACGGGCGAACCGGAGGATATCCGGTTCGCCTGCGTGTCGCGACCGCGGGTTTGCGGCCTGTGGCGGAAAAGGCTTACTTCTCGTCGCCGTAGCCTTTTTCCTTGAGATATTCGATAACCTTGCCGACGCTGGTCAGCTTCTCCGCGTCTTCGTCGGGGATCTCGGCTCCGAACTCTTCTTCGAACGCCATGATCAATTCGACCGAATCGAGGGAATCCGCACCGAGATCGTCGATGAACGACGCTTCGGGCGTGACCTGTTCGGCATTCACGCCGAGCTGCTCGACGATGATCTCCTTGACGCGTTCTTCAAGTTTACCAGCCATTTTGGAACTCCTTTTTGTTGGTGGACGGTTTACAGTATACAGCAATTTGCCGTTTTGCGCCACAGGGAAGTCAGATCATGCCGCCATTGACGGACAAAACCTGGCCTGTGACGTAGGCGGCATCCGGACCGGCGAGGAAGGCCACCGCTTTCGCGATGTCGTCCTGCGTTCCGAAACGTTTCAACGGTATCGAATCCATGTAACGGGTCTTGACCTCGTCGGGCAGGACGTCCGTCATTTTGGATTGGATGAAGCCCGGCGCCACCGCGTTGCAGCGGATGTTGCGCGAGCCAAGCTCTTTTGCGGTGGTTTTCGTGAGCGCGATCACCCCGCCTTTGGAAGCAGTGTAGTTCGCCTGTCCGGCGTTGCCCATGATGCCGACTACCGAGGCGATGTTGATTATCGCCCCGCCGGCGGGGGATCCGTCCGCCGCCTTGTTCTTCATCATCGGGCGCGCCACGGCGCGCGTGAAGAGGAAAGTGCCTTTCAGGTTCACGTTGAGCACGGCGTCCCAGTCTTCGTCGCTCATGCGCATGAGAAGACCGTCTTTCGTGATGCCGGCGTTGTTCACCATGATGTCTATGCCGCCGAAATCCGCGAGAACGGATTTCACGCACGCATCGACCTCTGCGGAGACGGCCACGTTCACGCCGTAGGCTTTCGCCTTGACGCCGGCCGCTTCGAGGGCTTCCACGGTTTCGGCGCACCATTCGGCCTTCAGATCGCAGACTGCGACGTTTGCGCCGCGTTCCGCGAGCTTGCGGGCGATGGCCGCGCCGATGCCGCGCGCGGCGCCGGTCACTATTGCGGTCTTGCCTGACAATTCTCCCATAAAACTCCTTTGCCGGGCGTTCAGCCCATTGCGGCGACTGCGGCCTCGAGTCCCGGAACATCCTGGATGTTCAAGGTTTCGAGCGACGCGTCGATTTTCTTTACAAGGCCTGAAAGCGTCTTCCCCGGGCCGAATTCCACAAATCTGGTGCAGCCCATCGCCTTTGCGGTTTCAACGTCCGCCGCCCAGTTGGTGGTTCCAGTGACCTGCTCGAGCATGGAAGCCTTGATCGCGCCGGGATCGGACGGATGCGGCTTGCCGGTGACGTTCGAGAGGACGGGGATCGAGGGCGTGGAGAATTTCACGCTTTCAAGGACGCCTGCGAGTTTTTCGCGCGCCGGCGCCATGAACGGCGAATGGAAGGCTCCCGCGGTGGCGAGCGGTATCGCGCGCTTGACCCCGAGTTCCTTCGCCGCCGCGGCTGCCGCGGCGACTGCGTCTTTCGAGCCGGAAAGAACCTGCTGCGATGCGGAATTGACGTTCGCGACCGTGCAGCCGGATTTTTCGCAGATCGCGGAAAGCTGTTCCGGGGACGCCCCGACTATCGCGATCATGCCGCTCGGCTGCGCTTCGCACGCTTCCTGCATGAAGCGGCCGCGCGCGGAAAGCACCTGAAGCGTAGATTCGAAATCGAGAACCCCCGCCGCGCACAGCGCGGTCCATTCGCCGAGCGAAAGGCCGGCCGCGGCGTCGAACGCGACTGCGGGCGCTTTCTTGCGGAAAAGCGTCCAGGCCGCGTAGGAGACCAGGAATGTCGCAGGCTGGCAGACGTCGGACTTTACGAGCGCTTCCGCCGGCCCTTCGAAGCACAGGGACGCGATGTCGTATCCAAGGACGCTCCCGGCTTTTTCGAAAAGCCCGGCGACAGCGCCGTCGCATCCGGCGAGATCGCGGCCCATTCCGGGGTACTGCGCACCCTGCCCCGCAAAAATGCAGATGTTGCCCATGTTGAAAATCGCGGCGGGCGGACGGCCTGTCGCGGCCGTCGTCCGCCTGCGCCGGTTTTCAGAGTCCCAGACCCTCGCGGGCCTTTGCCACGATGGCTTTGAAGCCTTCGGGGTCGCGGATGGCGATTTCCGAAAGCATCTTGCGGTTGAGCGTGACTCCCGCCTTGATCAGGCCGTCGATGAACTTGCTGTAGCTCAGTCCCTCGGCGCGCGTCGCGGCGTTTATGCGGGCGATCCAGAGATGGCGGAAATCGCGTTTCTTGAGTTTGCGGTGCGCGGTCGCGAGCGCGCGGGCGCGGTCCACCGCCTCGGTGGCGGTGCGGAAAAGTTTGGAACGGGCGTTGCGGTAGCCTTTCGCAAGCTCAAGGCGCCGGCGGCGGCGTTCGCGTGAAGCGGGTGCGTTTGTTGCGCGTGACATTTTTCAATCTCCTCAGTAGGGCATCATGCGGTGGATTGTCTTGACGACGGAGTCGTCGGTCGTTACCGTGCCGCGGAGATTGCGCTTGCGCGAACGGGATTTGTATCCGTTCAAGTGCGATTTGCCGCCCTGCGAGCGCAGGACTTTTCCCGTGGCCGACATTTTGAAGCGCTTGGTGGCGCATTTTTTCGTTTTGAGTTTAGGCATTTCCGTGTCCTTGATGTGTTCTCCCCTCGCCGGGCGGGCAGTCGACGAAAGCCCTGGCCGGCCGGAAAACGGGCAGAAGTATGCCAAACCCCCCCGTGCAAAGTCAAGCCCCCGCGCGCGGTTTTCCCTCCGGCGGGCGCTGTCGGTCGCCTAAACGTTGATTCAGCGCGATGTTTCGCGCCTCTAGAATTCTAGGCCGCTTGCGGCGTTGGACGCGAGACGTTAGACGCGAGACGCGAGAACCAGCCGCCCTGCCAACACAAAAACTCAAACACTGCCTATTCCCTTCTCCCTCCCCCCTATTCCCTATTGCCTACCCCCTATTCCCTATTGCCTATTGCCTATTGCCTACTTCCTGTTATCGCTCGCCTCGCCGAACTGGGGCAGG
>CACYEO010000108.1 GCA_902773475.1 uncultured bacterium
ACGCCGCGTGCGTCTGCGCCATCATCGCACTGCTCAGGAGCGTGGCGTAAAATGGCTCACAATTTCAACGAATTAAAATCGCACCCAATGACAACCATATTCGACGAATTGGTCGCAAAACACAAGGAAATCTTCAAGATTTACGGGCTGAAGCCGGATTTAAGTGTCCAGAAAATTACGGATTTAAGGTCTGACCTTAAATCCGTAATTTTCTGAACACTTTTGGCGGCAGCTGCCGTATTTTGGAATCGCGCTCAAACCTGCACGAATCCGCCGGAACCGAATGCCGGAGCCTCTTCTGCGCGCTCGGCGGCCGCCTTCGCCACGGGGCGGAAATCGGTAAGCAGCCTGCGCCATGTCTCTGCGAGATTGACAAGCGACTCGAGCGCGGCGTCAAAGGCGTCGGACTCGATGGTGCTGAGCGAAAGTCTGCGCACGAGCAAGTAGTTGCCGTTCTCGGGAGCCTTGGCGAAGAAGGCGTCCGAATGGAGGTTCGCTTCAAGCATGAGCCCGGCGAACTCGGCCTTGCCCTCGGCAGGCGGTTCGCCTATTTCGGCGGAAATCATGAGCGAATCGTCCGCTGCCACAAGCGTTACGACGATGCCGTCGATGTCAAGCGCGGCGGCACCCTCTTCGGCGGTGAGATTTTCCACGCCGTGGCGCTTGGCGAAGTTCGATACGAGTTCTGCGAATTCCATGCTGGTTTTCCTTCCTTGGGGCTTCAGATCCGTCTGTCCGCCGCGCCGCGGACAGCCTTAGGCGTTTTTCCGGCCATCTGCGGCCGCCGCGATATTCGCGTACGGCTGCGCTTTGACGAATCTGTTTTGCACACGGACGGTATTTTAGCAGTGTTTCCCCCGGCTTGCAAAGCCCTTCAACCGGTGCAGGTCTTGCGGAGGCGGACGCCCCGAAGCCGCCAGTAGAGTCTGCGCGGCCACCATATTCCGGCGACGGCGAGCCGGAGTTTCAGCCTGTCCCGGAAACGCGCGGTGCGCGAGAGAAGGTTTTTCTTCCTGTCTGCAAGCCACCGGCGCGCTTCTTCTTTGATTTCGTCCGCGCCGGGCGCGGACGCGAGCCGCCCGTCTATCGCGAAACATTCAAGGCAGTCGAGCGCGATGGACGCCGTTCCGGTTTCAGCATCCTCGCGGTATTGCGTGTCTTTCCATTCCTCCGCGCGGCGGAAGGCGCAGTGCAGTATGGAACGCGATATGTCCGCGTCGGGTGTGTGCGTGAGGCTGTCGTCGCGGTACGTGTAGCCGTAGACGCGCTTTGGAATGTAGCGCGCCGTGCGGGCGCGGCGCAAAACATGCGGGAAGATCATGAAATCCTCCATCCGCGAAAGCGTTTCGTCGAACCGCAGACCGTCCCACAGCGCGGTGCGCGTGATGCGCATCGGAAGGTGCGAAGTCAGGAAATCCCGCAGATTGTCGCGCAGAACGTACTCGGGGGTCGTCTTTTCCGGATCTGCGCCCCACACGAACGCATGGTCGTTGATTCTGTTCATCGCGATGCCGTCGAACACCGTGACGTCGGCACCGCAGTCCGTCGCTTCGCGCACAACGTCCGCCCATGCTTCGCCGACTTCGTCGTCCGCGTCCACCCAAGCGATGAATTCGCCTTCCGCCTCTTCAAGCGCGCGGTTTCGCGCCTGCGCGATGTTCTTGCCGTCGGGCACGACAACCTGAAACCCTTCGCCGAGAAGCGCGCGTATCCGCGCGGCCTTGTCGAGCGCGATTTCGCGCATGGGGCCGAATCCCGGAACCGCCACCGTCGCCTTGATCATGTAGCAGCCTCCTCCCCCGGAGCGGACGCGATCCGCAGAACCCTGTCCGCCCATTTCGCGCAATCGTACCGCGCGGCGCGCTCCGGACCTGCCGGTTTAACGGCTCCGCGTTCGGCGTCGAGCATCGCGCGCGCCGCCGCTTCCGCGTCGCCGAAAGGAAAGACGCGCGCTCCGAGTTCGCGAGCGTTTCCGCAGCGGTCGCTTGCGACGACGGCGAGTCCGGCGGCTGTCGCCTCGAGTATTACGAGCGGCCACGGGTCGAACGCGCTTGTCAGGACGAGACATGCGTTTTCCGCGTATACGGCGGGAACGTCGCAAGGCTGGACGAAACGTCCGCCGCCGTAGATTTCAAGTTTCCATTTTCCGCCGAGTTCGCGGTATCGTTCGTGCGCGGCCCGGAGCAGATCGAGCCTCTTTTCCGGCGCGTCGCGGCCGATGTACAGGAAACCGGAGTCGCCGCGCCGCCCGGAGAATCTGGAGACGTCGAGCGAAAAAAGGCCTTTCGAGACCGTGCGGAATCCGAGCCACCGCGCATACCGGGCGGCAGATTCTCCAGGCACGAACGCCGCCGCGAAATTGCGCAGGTAGCGGCGTAGCACGAAGCGCGCCGCAAAGCAGCGGAGGCTTGTCCGCCAGGGCATGTCGAAACAGCATATCTTCGGAACCTGGCGGAAATTTTGCGAAAGAACCGCTGCGCGCACCGTGCGCGACCGCCATCCGACTGCGAAAATAACGTCGGGCTTCCATCCGCCGAAGTCGCGGCTTCCGCCCGGTTCGACAACCGTGCAGTCGAGACCCGAGAAAAGTTTTGCTGCATCGAATTCCGCGCCGGAGGCGTGTTTTTCCACGACTGTCTTCAGATCTACGCCGGGGCGGGACGCGAGTTCGCGCCAGCAGTCGGCCATGTAGCTTGTCACGCCGGTCCAGACGAAAAGGATTTTCATAGCCGTTTGATCCAGCACATTCCGGCCGTTTCGTCCGGCTTTCCGAAAGTTTCGTCCACTGCGCGCGTCACGCCGAAAAGAGGGTTTCCGTAATCGTGTCCGGCTATCGCGGAAGCACCGGATTCGAGGGCTGTCGCGATTTCATTTTTCACCGCTTCGTAGCGGTGGTCGCCGTCGAGGAAAACGAAAAGTCCGCGCGGCGCGGATTTCAGGAAATCCGCAGCGTCGGCTTTTACGAGCGAAACGCGGCCCGAGGCGATTTCGTTTTTCAGAATCGAGCGCGTGAATCTCTCGTGCGCGGAGGCGGGCAGTCCGAACGGATTCCACGAAAAATTGTCGACTGCAATCACTTTCCGTTCCGGGCCGGCCGCCGCGGCAAATTCCCGCGCTGTCATTCCGAACAGCGTTCCTATCTCTGCGATATCGCATCCGGATTCCCGCGCCCAGCGGACTGCGGCCGCGGTTTCTTCGCCGGTCAGTCCGCCCATTGCATTGTGCAGGCTGTCGCCGGAGTAAAGACCGGCGAGCGTGGAAAGAGCGTTCCGCACTTTGCGGAAATTTCGCAGGAGCGTTGCGATCTGGCGGAACTTCTTCATGACTGGGGCTTTCCGCGGGCGGCTCCGCGCGATTCTCAGGCGGGATTTCTCCAGACGAACGCGAGAACGGCGAACATCGTCCCCGCCGCCAGGAACGGCAGCGACGCCGCGCGGACGCGCCTGTCGCCGGCTGCGATCCATGCCATGATTCTGCGCGCATGCCACGGGTAGAACATGAAGAACATGCCCGCCGTGAGGCATACGTACGCGAACGAAACGGCGGCAATGCGCGCCGGGCCGTCCGCCGCGAGTCTGGTGCAGGCGAAGAACGGCGTGGGGAAAAGCATCAAAATCCCCGACAGCGCCCGTATGGGGAGCAGATCCGGCATGAAAAGGATGCAGAGGACGCAAAGCGCCGCGGCGAGAAGCCAGGGTTCTGCGGGAAACCGGTTTAGGATCGTGTCGAAAACATCGATTTCCATCCGGGATATTTCTCTTGCAGCCCCCGCCCAGGCAATTGCGGCGAGGATGCATCCTGCGGTTTTGGATCTGGGGAACGCCGAGAGCGCGCGGCGCGCGGTCTGCGGCGCGGCGAGGCCGACCGCTCCGGCCGCGAGAGTCAAAACGCAGAGCGCGGCGCACCATGCCGACAAAGCTGTCATTTGTTCCCTTCCTTGTTTGCTTCCGGCGGATGGGCGGCGTTCCATCTGTCGTATTCGGCTTTCGCCGAATTGAGCCTGCGCGCCTGCGCCGGTATTTCTTTCTGTACTATGTCGCGGTAGCGGAAATACGCCCTGTTCTGGTCTCCGCCGCCCATGCGTATTTCATTCTTCAGCCGGTCGCGTTCGGCGGTGAGCGCTTTGTATTTCTCCGCCTGCTCTTTGTATTGCGCGGCATGAGGATTGCGCGGCCTTGCGGGCTTTTCAGGCTGCGGGCGGGGCGCCGCCGCGTTTTGCGGACGGGCGTCCTGGCGACCCGTCGCCTGCGGTGCCTGTTTCGCGGGCCGGCGGGCGGGCGCGGCGGGCACCGCGCCCGGAGGAAGCGCGCGGCCGGGGGGATTCGCAGGGCGCGCCGCCGGCAGCCTCGGCAGGGGGTCGGACGGCCCCGGCAGGGAAGGTTCTCCCACGGCGGAAAGGCCGTCCGGAGCCGGTTCCTCCCCCGCCGCATCTTCCGCGCCGGATTCTTCCGCGCAGGCCTGTTCGTCTTCAGCGGTCTGCCGTTCCGCAGCCGCGGTCCGGCCTTTCAGCTTCGACGCGAAGTCGCGCACGCATTCCGGAAAGGATTCCAGAGGCATGAACCATATTGCGGCGGCTGCTCCGCCTGCGAGAATGACGACCGCAAGAAGGAATTTCATGCGTGTTTCCCCGGCGCGTCACTTTTGCGGCGCGAGACGTTCCAGCCCGCCGAGGTACGGCCGGATCGCTTCCGGCAGCAGCACGGAGCCGTCGCTCTGCTGATGCTGTTCAAGCAGTGCCACCATCAGGCGGGGCAATGCCACGCCCGAGCCGTTGAGCGTGTGGACGAGCCTGAGTTTGCCGTCGCTGTCGCGGAAGCGGCAGTTCAGGCGGCGCGCCTGGAAATCGACGAAGTTCGAGCAGCTGGAAACTTCGAGCCACTGCTTTTCGCCGGGCGCCCACAATTCGAGGTCGTAGCATTTCGCGGCGGAGAATCCCATGTCGCCGGAGCAGAGCTGAAGCACGCGGTAGTGGAGGCCCAGTCCCTGAAGAATCGCTTCGGCTTCGCCCACGAGCGTTTCGAGCTGTTCGTAAGAGGTGTCTGGATGGACGAAGTTCACCATTTCGACCTTGTCGAACTGATGGACGCGGAGCATTCCGCGCGTCATCTTTCCGGCTGATCCCACTTCGCGGCGGAAGCACGGCGTGTAGGCGGTGAGTTTCACGGGCAGATCCTTCGCGTCGAGTATGTCGTCGCGGTAGAAGTTCGTGACGGGCACTTCGGCGGTGGGGATCAGCCAGAAATCGTCGGCGTTGGAGTGGTAGAGGTCTTCCGCGAATTTCGGAAGCTGCCCCGTTCCCGTCATGGAAGCGGAGTTCACCACGTAGGGCGGAATCATTTCGGTGTAGCCCTGCGTCTGCGTGTGGACGTCGAGCATGTACTGTATCAGGGCGCGCTGGAGCCTGGAACCCTGTCCGAGGATCACGGGGAATCCGGTTCCGGTGAGTTTCACGCCGCGCGGGAAGTCGAATATCCCCAGTTTTTCGCCGAGCGCGATGTGGTCGAGCGGCTCGAACGCGAATTCAGGGGCTTTGCCGTGCAGACGCACGACTTTGTTGCAGGAGGAGTCCGGGCCGGTGGGGATTTCCGGCGCGGGGCAGTTCGGGATGGAAAGCATCGTGTCGCGTAGCTCGTTTTCGACCGTTGCGAGATCGCGGTCGATCGCGGCGATTTCGTCGCCTATCGCGCGGACTTTTTCTTTCGCCGCCGAAACGTCCTGTCCAGCCTTCGCGGCGGCGCCTATTTCGCGCGATGCGGAATTGCGCGTCATTTTCAGCTCTTCGGCGCGCTTGATCATTTCGCGGCGGCGCTGATCGAGGTCGCGCGCCTTTTCCACGGTTTCCCTTTCGACTCCGCGGCGCGCAAGCGATGCGGCCGTCGCCTCGAAATCGTCTCTTATTTTCTTGATGTCTATCATCGGTTGCCTCCTCTGGAAACGTTTGGGAGAGTATAGCACAACACGCGGCGGACGGTCAGATGCTTTGCGGTTCGAAAGCGTGGGTGTGCGCAATGGCGATCGCCAGCGCGTCCGCGGCGTCGTCCTGCGGAAGGAGCGGCAGGTTCACAAGCGTCCTGACCATGCGCTGCACCTGGCTCTTTTCGGCGAGACCGTTTCCGCAGACGGCGGATTTCACGCGGCGCGGTTCGTATTCGAACACCGGAATCCCGGCCGCGGCCGCCGCGGCTATCACGGCCCCGCGCGCCTCGCCGAGAACGAGCATCGTGCGCGCGTTTTTCGCGTAGATCACTTTTTCCACCGCGACGGCCTGCGGCGAATGCACGGACAGAAGTTCCGAAATCCGCCTGTATATCGCTGCGAGGCATCCGGAAAGCGGAACGGCCGGCTGGTTGACGATTGTGCCGTAGTCGAGCGCGTCGAGCGACGAGCCGCGCGCTTCGAGAACTCCGTAGCCTGTGGAACGGAGCGATGTGTCCACGCCGAGTATTGTCAATGCGCGCCTCAGAGCGAGTCGATGAGCGAACGGATCGAACGTTCGCGCGCCTCGATGGATTCGCAGAGCCTGAACTGCACGCGCGCGCGCGCCAGGTTCTGTTCCGGGCTGCGGGTTTTGAAATACACGTCGCCGGCCAGATAGTCCTGGAAGAACCTCAAGCCGAGTTCGAACGGCAGCAGGCGTATCGCATCGTACAGATACGCCCGGTCGGCGTCCGTAAGGAAGTCCGACGCCTCCGCCATGTATCCTTTGCAGAACGCTAGGCAGAGATCTTCGTCGAAGCGGACTTTGGCGAGATTCTGCTCTTCTTCGCCCGCGGGGTTGCAGATCGAGCGCAGCGCATCGCCGAAGTCTATGTGCACCAGCCCGGCCGACACGGTGTCGAGGTCGATCATCGCCGTGCCCTTGGCGGTGAATTCGTCGATCATGATGTTGTTCACCTTGGGGTCGCCGTGGACCATGCGGCGCCGCAGCTCTCCGCGATCGACCGCGTCCTGGAACACCGTGGCGAGCCGCCTGCGGTTTTCCACGAAACGCGCGCATCTGCGCGCCTCCATGGATGCGTCGAGCTTGGCCGCGGCTTTGGGTTCGGCGAGCGTTGCGTCGTACGCGGCCAGGTATCCTGGCGTCACATGGAACCCCGGAAGCGGATCCTGTACCGATGTAGGGTCGAAATCCGCCACAAGGTGGTGGAAGTGCCCCAGCACCGCGCCGCACTCCATCGCGTGTTCGGCGTTCTGCGCCCTGTCGTAGGCGCGGGCGGACGGTATGAGCGTGATTACGCGCCAGTATGCGCCGTCGTCCGTCTGCACGCAGTCCCGTCCGTCGCGCGTCTGCACTATGCGCGGCATCTGCCACACGCGGTCTGCCGTATCCAGCTCTTTTTCGAGCTTCGCGTGGCAGTGCGCAGTGATTTTGTGCATGTTCGACATTATGGCGGCCGGAGTGGGGAACACTTTGCCGTTTATGCGCTGCAGCACAAGCTGCGTTTCCGTAAAGGTGTTTCTGAAGACGGCGAGATACGTGTCGTTCACGTTGCCGTTGCCGAGCGGCTGAAGCGTGACGAGCCGCCCTTCGACGGCGAATTCTTGCAGAAGCAGTGGCAGTTCCATCGTTTTACTCCTTCACTTCTTTTTTCTTTCTTCCCGGCTTTTCTTTTGCAGACGCTCCGGCGGCTGCGGTTTGTCAATGTCGGCTTTTGCCGCAAGTTTCGCGTAGTAGGCCCGGAACGCGTTGGGGAATTTTCTTTTGCGGACGGCGTTTTCCGCGTCCCGTTCCGTGAATCCCGCGGCGCGCACCGCGCCTCCCCGCGCGCGCGGTCTGCGCGCGGCTTCCAGTTCCGATGCGATTTCGTCGCGGGAGATCTTGATCGCCGGCGCGACTTCTTTGGCGAGAAGCTTGTCTATCGCTATCGCTTCGGCGATATCCTTCATCTCTCTTTCGCGCCCCAGCGGGGACGTTTCTATGAAAGTCTCCGCCGTTATGCCGCGTTTTTTGCGCAGAATCTTGTCCATCTTCCCTATCCGCGCGCTGATTTCGCTGTCGACCGCGCCGAATCCCTGGCGCGCCGCTTCGTCCGCGAGGATGCGGGTCGCAATCCAGAGGTCTGCCGCTTGGACGCGGTAGTAGGCGCGCGTTTCCTCCAGCATCTCCGGCGGGAATGTCAAGTGTTCCGTCCTGCGGGCCTTCTCGATCAAGACGTCCGCGCGCGCGTCCGCTTCGGCGCGCGAAAGCGTGTTCGTGCCCACGCGCGCGACGGGGGCGTCTTGCGCGGCCGCCGCGCGGCAGCAGGCGGCGAATGCGGCCAGCGCCGCGATCGCGGTGCGCGCGGTCAAGGCGAAATCCCCCCGAATTGCGCCGGCGGCTCCGCCGGCGCGAGTTCCGCAGGGTACACCGACGTGGACTTGAGCAGTTTCAGGTAGAAAGCGCGCAGCGCGATCAGATAGCGCTCGCGGCGGATCTCCGTTTCGATCTCCCTGCGGTCCGGCACGGCCCCGCCGGCAGCGCGCATTTTGCGCAGTTGTTCGATTTCGGCCTCCGAAGGCGGCGCGATTTTGCTTTCGACCTCCTCGCGCAGGAGCATGTGTATCAGAACGTCTTCGCGGAATCTTTCGCGCATTTCGTTTTCCGGCAGCGTTCCGCATTTGAAATATTCATCTGCGGAAGCCTGTTTCCCAAGACGGCGCAGGGCCTGCTCGAGGCCGTCTTTCGCGCGCTTTTCGTCCGCCGGCGACGCCTTGTATCCGCAACGTACGGCTTCGTCCAGAAGCACCATGCGGAAAATCCACAGCCGCGCCGTCTCTTCGCGGTACTTTTCGAACACCTCCGGGGAATGGACGTCCTTCGGCTGGATGATTCCGCGCACAACGGCGTTGGACATCCTGGACAGCGCGAGCCTGTCGAGTTCCGCGCGCGAGAGTTCGTGGCTCCCCGCCGCCACGTACGGCCGCCCCGGCCTGATCTTGAACCACACGACCGCCGCCGTCGCAAGCAGCAGCACTCCCGCGGCCGCCAGGACGAGCGTGGCCTTCGCTCCGCTTGAAGATGTTTTTCCGCCCACGGCCGCTCCCCTCCTCCGCCGTCAGACGGCGAGCATCCCTTCGGCGACTTTTCGCGCGGCTTCGGCGGAAACGGCGCGGCTGAGGATTTCAAATCCGAAGTCGAACGCCGCGCCCGGCCCTCTCGCCGTGATGATGCGCCCGTCCACGACCGTCGCCGCGTCTTCCGCAGGCCGCCCCACGAGGCTTTCCACGCCCGGGTAGCACGTGTAGCGCGCATCGCCCAGCACGCCCGCCGCGGCGAGGACCGACGGCGCGGCGCATATCGCGCAAATCCAGCGGCCCGCTTCCTTCTGCCTGCGCAGGAGCGCGGCGACTTCCGCGCTCGCGCGCAGATTTTCCGTGCCTTTTCCGCCGCCGGGGAGTATAATAGCGTCGTAGTCGTTCTGCGCGAAAGCGGACAGCGGGCCGTCTGCGGCCACGGCAAGCCCGTGCGCCGACACCGGCGCCCCGCGCGACGGGTCGAGAGACGCGACGTCCACGCGCACGCCGCCGCGGCGCAGAATGTCTATCGGTGCGACGGCTTCGACGTCTTCGAAGCCGTCTGCGAGTATGACAAGTGCTTTGAACATGGGCGGAGTATATCAAAATGATAGCGGACGACACCATAGCCAAAATCAAAGAGACGATGGCGCGCGCGGGCGTGGCCGAGTGCGACCTTGAAGAGACGTTCATTCTCGGCGGCGGCCCCGGCGGGCAGAAAACCAACAAAACCTCGAACAACGTGCGGCTCGTGCACCTGCCTACCGGCAGATCCGTCCGGTGCGGGGAGACGCGCTCGCGCGAAACGAACCGCTGGCTGGCGCGCCGCGCGCTCGCCGAGGAGATTCTCGAAGAGGAGCGCGGCGAGAAGTCCGCCGCGCGGCAGGAGCGCGAAAAGATACGCCGCCAGAAGCGGCGGCGCTCGAGAAAGCAGAAGGCTAGAATGCTCGCCGACAAGCGCGCCCGTTCTGAGAAGAAGGAGAATCGCCGCCGCGTGGAGCTGTGACCGCTTCGCGCGCCGAAAGAACCGCGCCTTTCGCGCCTGCTATTTTTACGCGCACGAGCGCCCGGCGCGGCGCCGCGCAGTCTTCTATTTCGCACTCGATCCCGCCGTCCGTCAGTCCGCGCGCCGGCATTCCGGCGCGCGACGGCGTTTCCACGCAGACCGCGTCTTCCGTTCCGGCCGCGCCGCGCGCGAACGCTTCGCGCATTCCATCCCCCAGCTTCTGCAGCTGCGCCGCGCGCGCTTTGCGCGTTTCCGGCGGAACCTGCGGCTTCATGGCGGCGGCCGGGGTGCCTTCGCGTTCGGAATACGGGAATACATGCAGTTTCGCGAAACCGCTTTCGCGCAGGAATTCCGCGGTCTCGGCGAATTCCGCCGCAGTCTCGCCCGGGAACCCGGCGATGACGTCCGCGCCGAGCGCGATTCCCGGAAAAAGCTTGCGCGCGCGGGCGACGAGCTCGCGCAGCGCGTCCGGCGTGTACGTCCTGCCCATGCGTTTCAGGACGGCGGCCGACGCGGACTGCACGGGAATGTGCAGGAAACGGCAGATTCCCGGGTTCCTTTCCATGGCGGAAAGGACGGCTCCGTCGCATATTCCGGGCTCCAGCGATCCAATGCGTATGCGGTGGCCCGGGCTTTCAATGCGGGCGAGCCGTTCAAGGAGCTCCGCAAGTCCGGCGCCG